>NZ_JZWV01000861.1 GCF_000966975.1 Streptomyces katrae
CGACTGGCACGACCCCCTCACCGCCGCCCCGCCCGTGGAACACCCCGCCACCGCCTCCTGCCGGGTGACCCTCGCCGAGGCCCAGTTCCGCGACTTCACCCCCTACCGGGGCGCCTACACCCCGCCCGAAGGCTGCGGCCGCTCCGACTGGGCCAAGGTGGTGCTGCGCCTCGACGGCAAGGTCAAGGGCCGCCAGTACGACCGCCTGGGCAACCTCACCCTGGGCGGCGTGGAGATCCTGAGCACCTCCACCCCCGAACCCTCGCCCGAGGGCATCGAGTGGTCGGTGGAGAAGGACGTCACCCGCTACCGCGACACCCTCAGCCGCCCGCAGCCCGTCGAGATGCTGATCGGCAACGTCGTCGACGACACCTACACCGGGGTCATCGACGTCAAGGTCACCCTCACCTTCTACGCCGCCGGGGGCCGCACCCGCCCAGCCCCCGCCCCCGACCGCGTCCTCCCGCTCACCACCCCGGCCGTCACCACCCCGCGCAACACCGAACGGATCCTCGCCGAGGTCTACGCCGCCGGCTCCGGCGGCGGCTGCGAGGAGTTCTGGTACCTGACCGTCCCCGACGCCGCGCACTCCCGACGCCGCGCCCTACTCCTGCAAGGCCGCCGACGGCCCCCACCGCGAGGTCCGCGTCTCCGTCGACGGGCAGCTCGCCGGACTGGCCGCGCCCTTCCCGACCGTCTGGACCGGCGGCTGGTCCAACCCCTTCCTCTGGTACGTCACCCCCGGCCCCCGCGCCTTCGACGTCCAGCCGGCCGTCTACGACCTCACCCCCTACGCCGCCCTCCTCAACGACGGCCGCCCGCACCGCGTCGAGGTGGCCGTCGCCGGGGTACCGGCGGGCCAGAGCGGCTGGAGCACCCCCACCAACCTGCTGCTCTGGCAGGACCGGGGCCGCGAGGTCGTCACCGGCGCCCTGACCCGGCACGAGGAGACGGCCCCCACCGGCAGAGGAGACGGCCCCACCGGCAGCTCCCGCTGGACGCCCGCCGCCCCCGGCGGCGAACACCGCCTCGACACCGACGGAGCCCACCGCCTCACCACCGCCGGATACCTCGACACCTCCCACGGCCGCGTCACCACCACCGTCACCCGGGCCGTCCGCGGCAGCTCCGTCCACCGCTGGACCGACGGCGAGAACCGCGACGCCCTCACCGCCTCCTGGGACGACGAGGAGACCGTCACCCGGGGCGCCGCCACCACCCGCACCACCCGCGTCTACACCATGGACGGCGAGACCACCCTCGACGCCGCCGGCCGGCTGCGCACCGTCCTCTCCCTGGGCGACCGCGCCGACACCGTCACCCTGCGCGGCGGCCGGCAGACCGGCCGGACCCTCCTGGACGACCGGTACACGGGCGACGCCTCGTACACGACGAACGTCCCCCGCGACCAGCGGCACGCGGTCGGCACCACCACCGCCCGCTACCAGCTGTACGGGGCCGAAATCGGGGGCGGCTGTTACGACCGTACGGTGTCCACCGCGCAGGGCGCCCTGACGGCGGACCGCCGCCGCTGCTGACGGAGGTGCCCTCTACGATGACCGGCCATGGACACGAGTGAGGCCGGCAGACGGCTGGTCGACGGCCGTTTCGAACTGATCGCACCCCTGGGCGCCGGATCACGGACCAGATGCGCGCCCGGGCCATCCGGGAGGCCCGGGCCCTGGCCCGGCTCGCGCACCCCGGCGTGGTGACGATCCACCACATCGTGGAACCCGCGCCCGGCACCGACGGCCACCCGTGGATCGTGATGGAGCTGGTCAAGGGCGGCTCCCTGCACGACCGGCTGGCCGACGGACCGATGCCGGTCGCCGACGTGCTGCGGCTGGGCCTCGACATCCTCTCGGCGCTGCGGGCCGCGCACGCCGAAGGGGTCCTGCACCGGGACGTGAAACCGGCCAACGTACTGCTGCGGCCCGACGGGGCGGCGGTGCTGACCGACTTCGGCATCGCCGCCCTCGGCGGGGCGACCGCCCTCACCTCCACGGGCGTGCTGATCGGCTCGCCCGAGTACATCGCCCCGGAGCGCGCGCGGGGCGAGGAGGGGCTGGCCGCCTCCGACCTGTGGTCGCTCGGCATGATGCTGTACGTGGCCGCCGAGGGCACCCACCCGCTGCGCCGGGCCACCAGCCTCGCCACCGTCGTCGCCGTGCTCGACGACCCGATCCCGGCGCCGGTGCGCTCCGGCCCGCTGGGCCCCGTACTGGAACGGCTGCTCGTGCGGGACCCGGCCGTACGGCCCGACGGGGCCGCCCTGGAAGCCCTGCTCCGCGCCGCGAGCACCGCTCTCACCGCCGGCGGAGCCCCGCTCGCCCCGGCGCTCCCGCCCGCCTACGGGCCTCCGCCCCCGGCGCAGGACACCCGCCCCTTCGGCCCCGGCGGCGGCTCCCCGTACGGCGCCACCGCACCCGTCACCCCGCCCCGCGGCCGCCGCCGGCCCGCCCTGATCGGCGCGCTCCTCGCCGTCGCCCTCACCGGCGGTGCCATCGGCCTGGTCCAGGCGCTCCCCGACGGCGGCTCCGGTTCCGCCGGCGCGAACGCCAAGGGCCCCACCGCCGGCGCCCCCGCCCCGACCGGCGGTGCGGCCGTCGCCACCGGTGGCCGGGCCACCCCGGCCACCGTCCCGTCGAAGCAGCAGAGCGGCCCCGCCGGCGAGGCCAAGGGCAGCATGCTCACCCCCGACCGGGTCCGCACCGCCCTGGAGGCGTTCAAGCAGCTGTCCGGCACCACCAGATTCGTGGAGATGACCGTCTACGAGGGGTACGTGCTCGCCTCCATCCCCACCGCGGACGGCGCCGGGACCTACGACCGCTACGAATACCGCGACGGCCGGGCCCAACGCAGCGGCCCCGGCGGCCGGATCGACGGCACCAAGGCGCTCATCGACATGACGGCCGTGAACTGGGACGCCCTCCCCGGCCTCCTCGACAAGGCCCAGCAGGAACTCGGCGTGACCAAGCCGACCTCCCGCTACGTCATCGTCGAGCCCTGGCTCTTCGACGGCGGCGCTACCTCCGTGCGGCCCTACCTCAGCGACGAGTACGGCCGGGGCGGCTACCTGTACGCCGATGCCCAGGGCGACGTCAAGAAGGTCTACCGCTCCTGACATCGTGTACGCGCGGCCCGCACGCGTGTGCGGGCGGACGCGGTACAAGGGAGCACGCACACCATGCCAAGCTGGCGCACCACCCTCACCAGGGCCGGGATATCCGGCCCCCGGCTGCGGGACGACTACACCCGGGCCGCCCGCGGAGTGCTGCGCCGCGACCCCGCGCGTTTCGTCACCCTGCGCCTGCTGGCCGCCCCGCCCCTGGTGCCCTGGCTCGCGGCGGGCCTGGCCTTCATGAACCTGGTCGACGACGTGGCCGAGACCGGCACCCCGCAGCAGCGGACCGCCGGCCTCGCCGCGCTGACCGCCCGCACCGCGGCGGCCCTGGAGACCGGCGACAGCCCCGACCCGGTCCTGCGCGCCTACGCACACGCCGTCAGCTCCCGCGCGCTGCCCGCCCACTGGGTCACCCGCTTCCTCGACGGCGCCGCCACCGCCGAGGCCGGCTTCGACGGGTTCGGGACCGAGGAGGACTTCCAGGCCTACCTCGATGCCTACGCCTGGCCCGGGGTCCTCGTCTTCACCGGACTCCAGTACCAGGGCGGGCCGGACGCCGCGCAGGCCGCCGGCTGGCGCACCTTCGTGGACGCCGCCCAGCGCGTCGACTTCCTCGCCGACCTGGCCGGCGACCTCGCCGAAGGCCGGCTCTGCCTCCCGCGCGCCCGGCTCGCCGAGCACTCCGTGACCCGCGCCGACCTCGAAGCGGCCCGCGACACCCCGGCCGTACGGGCCCTCCTGGCCGGCGAATGCCGGCTCGCCCGCACCTCCCTGGCCGCCGCCGGGGACGGCATCCTCGGGCTCACCGAACCCGGGCTGCGCCCCGTGGTCTCCGCCATGACCGAGCTGATGGGACACCAGCTCGCCGCCGTGGAGCGGGCCGGTGCGGGCGTCCTGCGCAAGGACGTGGGCTACGGCCTGGCCGCCCCGGCCGGGACCCTGGTGCGCGCCCTGCGCAGCAGCCGCCGCTCGATATGACATTCGTACTGGTCGGGACCGTACAGGCGGCTCTGCCGGCACCCCCGCGCCGGACCCTAACGTGGTGGTCATGACAGACAAGGTCTCCGCACCGCCGCTCCTGCGGGACGGCGCGGGAGCGGCACGGGAAGCGGGAACGGACATGCGGGAGGAATGCCGGAGCCGGGACGGCCGGAAGGCCGAACGGGCGGCCCGCAAGGCCGACTGGGCGGTCCGCAAGGCCGAGTGGCGGGCGGCGGAGAAGGCCCGCAAGGCGCGCGGCGGGGCACCCGACTACGGCAGGGGCCCCATGGGCCCGCCCAACGCCTTCACCCTGCTGCCCTGGCTGCTCCTGGGCATGGGCGCCGTCTCCAACGTCGTCCACGGCGAGACCCCGAACCCGTGGATCGGGATCCTGGGCCTGCTGGCCTTCAACTCCCTCTACGTCACCATCGTGTTCCGGGCCTTCGACCAGCGGGCCCGGCAGGCGCCCGCCACCCGCTGGTGCCTGGCCGCGCTCGGCGCCGTCACCTGCGCCATGGCCGGGGCGTACGGGGACAGCTGGCTGCTGTTCTTCCCGCTGCTGGGCCTGGCCGTGGGAGCGGTGGTCCGGGGCCGCCGTCTCGGCCAGGCGATGTTCGCCATCAGCGCCGTCGCCGGGGTGATCGGCGGGCTGAGGGAGGGCTGGGACGCCCTCGGCATCGTCTACGGGACCTTCCTCTCCGGCATGGTCACCGCGGCCATCCTCGCCCTGTCCGAGACCGTCCTGGAACTGCGCGAAACCCGCCAGGAGCTGGCCCGGGCCGCGGTGGACCAGGAGCGGCTGCGCTTCTCCCGCGACCTGCACGACCTCCTCGGCCACACCCTGTCGGTGATCGTCGTGAAGTCGGAGGCGGCCCGGCGCATCGCCCCCCGCGACCTGGAGGCCGCCCTCGGCCAGGTCCGCGACATCGAGACCGTCGGACGCCAGGCCCTCACCGAGATCCGCGAGGCCGTCACCGGCTACCGCGAGTCCAGCCTGGCCGCCGAACTCGACCGGGCCCGGGGCGCGTTGAGCGCCGCCGGTATCGAACCCCGGGTACGGCAGTCCGGCCCCCCGCTGCCCCCGCAGACCGCCGCCCTGCTGGGCTGGGTGGTGCGCGAGGCGGCCACCAACGCGGTCCGGCACAGCGGGGCCACCGCCTGCGAGATCGAGGTGCACGGCGAGGCGGAACGGGTCCGGCTGGTGATCACCGACGACGGACGCGGCGTAGGCTCGACCCCGCCGGGCAGCGGACTGACCGGCCTCGGAGAACGCCTCGCGGCCGCGGGCGGCACGCTCACCAGCGGCCAAGTACCCGGCGGCGGCTTCCGGGTCACCGCCGAACTCCCTGTGGAGCCGGCCGCGGACGGGGACGAGGGGAACGGATGATCAGGCTGCTGCTGGCCGAGGACCAGGGGATGATGCGCGGCGCCCTGGCCCTGCTGCTGGGGCTGGAGGAGGACATCGAGGTCGTCGCGCAGGTGGCCGCCGGGGACGAGATCGTGCCGGCTGCCCTCGAAGCCCGGCCCGACGTGGCCCTCCTGGACATCGAACTCCCCGGCCGCAGCGGCCTCGACGCCGCCGCCGACCTGCGCACGGCCTGCCCCGGCACCCGGGTGCTGATCCTGACCACCTTCGGCCGGCCCGGCTACCTGCGCCGGGCGATGGAGGCGGGGGCAGCCGGGTTCCTGGTCAAGGACGGGCCGGTGGAGGAACTGGCCGCCGCGGTCCGCCGGGTGCTGGCGGGGGAGACCGTGATCGACCCCTCGCTCGCGGCGGCCGCGCTCAGCGCCGGCCCGAACCCGCTCACCCCGCGCGAGGCCGACGTGCTCAACGCGGCCGTCGACGGGGCCACCGTCGCCGACATCGCGGCCCGGGTGCACCTGTCGGAGTCGACCGTCCGGAACTACCTCTCCGCCGCCATCGGCAAGACCGGCACCCGCAACCGCATGGAGGCCGTCCGCGCGGCCCGCCGCCAGGGCTGGCTCTGACCCGGGCCGGGCCCGCGGGGGTGTCCCGGGCGCTGGGTAGGGTGGGGCGACACACACCGTCGAACGGAACGCGAACGCCCGCGCAGAGCGCGGACGGCGCGGACCGCGCCGAGAACGAGGAGCAGACGTGAGCGAGCCGGCGTCCATCGCCCTGCAGCAGGAGATCGCCCGGGAACTCGAGGTCGCCGAGACCTTCGACGCCGAGCGGGAGATCGAGCGCCGGGTGGCCTTCCTCGCCGAGCGGCTGACCTCCACCGGTCTGCGCTCCCTCGTCCTCGGCATCAGCGGCGGGGTCGACTCCACCACCGCCGGCCGGCTGTGCCAGCTCGCCGTCGAGCGGGCCCGCGCCGCCGGGCACGAGGCCCGCTTCTACGCGATGCGGCTGCCGTACGGGGTCCAGGCCGACGAGCACGACGCCCAGCTCGCCCTCTCCTTCATCCGCGCCGACCAGGTCCTGACGGTGGACGTCCGGCCGGCGAGCGACGCCGCCCTGGAGGCCGCGCGGGCCGCCGGCGTGGAGTTCCGCGACGCCCACCACCAGGACTTCGTCCACGGCAACATCAAGGCCCGCCAGCGCATGATCGCCCAGTACGCGGTGGCCGGCGCCCACGGCGGCCTGGTGGTCGGCACCGACCACGCCGCCGAGGCGGTCTCCGGCTTCTTCACCAAGTTCGGCGACGGGGCGGCCGACCTGGTCCCGCTGACCGGCCTGACCAAGCGGCGGGTGCGCGCGGTCGCGGACGCCCTGGGCGCTCCCGCCGAGCTGGTGTGGAAGGTCCCGACCGCGGACCTGGAGACCCTCGACCCGGGCAAGGCCGACGAGGACGCCCTCGGGGTCACCTACGACGACATCGACGACTTCCTGGAGGGCAAGCCGGTCGACGCGCGGGCCTTCGAGACGATCGTCCGCCGCTACCGGCTCACCGACCACAAGCGCCGGCTGCCGATCGCCCCGGGGCACGCCGCGGCGCGGTAGCCGGCGCTCAGTAGGCGCCGTTGACGTTGTCGATCGAGCCGTAGCGGGCGGCGGCGTAGTTGCAGGCGGCCGTGATGTTCGCGACGGGGTCGTACGAGTCCATCGCCGTGCCCGGCACGTGGTAGGCCCGGAAGGTCGGGTCGATGACCTGGAGCAGGCCCTTGGAGGGGATGCCGGCCGCGGCGTTGGAGTCCCAGTTGTTGATGGCCAGGGGGTTGCCCGAGGACTCCCGCATGACGTTGCGGTGGATCCCGTTGTAGGTGCCGGGGATCCCGTGCCGGGCCATGATGTCCAGCGACTGCCGGATCCAGCCGTCCAGGTTGTTCGCGTACGTCTTCACGGCGGCGGGCGCGGCGGCGGGCTTGGCGGCGAGGGCGGTGGCCCGGGCGGCGGCGGCTTTCGCTTCCCCGCCCAGGGTCAGTTTGAGGCCCGGGCGGATGACGGACGGGTTGCTGCCGATGACCTCGCGGTTGGCGTCGTAGAGGGCCTGCCAGCCGCCGCTCACGGAATGCTCCGTGGCGATCTTCGCCAGGGTGTCGCCGCCGACCACGGAATAGATCACGGGAGCCGCCGCCTTTTCGGCGGCCGGTTTGGCGGCGGGTTCTGCCGCGGGAAGCGCCACGGTGCGCACGGCGGGTGCCGCAGCCGGCTGCGCGACGGCCGCCCCGGCCGTGGTCGCGCTGATCAGGGGCAGGGCGAGGGCCGCTCCGCCCGAGCCGGCGAAGGCCAGCTTGCGGGCGATCTTGTGCTGCTTCGGCCGGCGGTGCTTACCCGATGCGGGCATGGCGCATTTCCTCACGTGCGGGTGCGGGGGAGTCCCGGAGGCGGCCGGATTCGGCATTCGGCCACCGGGAGTGAGGGTGACCGTAGGCGAGCGCGCGGGGCCGAACAAGACGCGAATTCACCCCGGAGATCGACTTCCCTCCGGCCCCCGGTAAATGACCTTGGAAAAACTTCTCCGGAAATCGAGGTTTTCCTTTCCAGGAAAAGGGAATCGACCCTTCCGGGTGAATTGATGTTGACCCGGCGGGTGTGGCTCACATCACGGCCCCGCCGGACCGGGGGTTCCCACACCCAATCCGGTCAATTCGCGGGCCGATGCCGCCGATTGGGGCGACTCACGCGAGAGTGCCGAATCCCGATGAACAGGTATGAATCGGGCGCCCCTCTGTGAGTGGGCGGTGGGATCAGAGCGCGGACAGCTCCTCCAGGGCGGCCGCCACCGCCGCCTCGGACGCCGGCAGCATCGGGAGCCGTACGTCCGGTGTCGGGATCCGCCCCTGCGCGTACAGCACCCCCTTGACCACCCCCGGGTTCGGCTCGGCGAAGAGGGCCGCCGAGAGCCGCGCCAGCCCGTGGCCGAGCTCCCGGGCCCGCGCCACGTCCCCGTCCCGCCAGGCCCCGGCCAGCTCCGCGAAGCGCTCCGTCGCCAGGTGCGCCGAAGCCAGGATCCCGCCCGAGGCGCCGAGGGCGAGCAGCGGGGACACGTACACGTCGTCCCCGGCCAGCACCGCGAACCCGTCCGGCAGACCCCCGAGCAGCGCCACCGTCTCCTGGTCGATCCCGCCGGCCGCGTACTTCACCCCGGCCACCCCGGGCAGCGAGCCCAGCTCCCGCAGCGCGGCCGCGTCCAGCGGCTGCCCCGTCCGGTACGGGATGTGATAGACGACCAGCGGTACCGGGCTCACGGCGGCCAGCCGCGCGAAGTGCGCCAGCACGCCCCCCGCCGACGAACGGGGGCACGGTCACCAGCGCGGCCGCCGCCTCCGGCCACCGTGCCAGCCGGGCCAGCGCCCCCTCGCTCGCCCGGGTCCCGCTCGCCCCCGCCCCCACCACGAGCGGCACGCCCCGCTCCCGGCAGACCCGGGCGCAGACCCCGGTGACCAGGTCGCGCTCGGCCTCCTCCAGCGCTGCCGCCTCGGCGGTGGTGCCCAGGGCCACGATCCCGGCCGCGCCCGCGTCGAGCACCTCGTGCGCGAGGGCCTCCAGCGCCCCGGCGGCGACCTCCCCACCGCGGGTGAAGGGGGTGACGAGCGGGACGTGGATCCCGCTCAGGGAGGGCCCCGCCGGCGCGCCGGCCCGCCCGCCCGCCGTCCGACCCGTCGTCCGTCGCGTGTGCTGTTCCC
>NZ_JZWV01000862.1 GCF_000966975.1 Streptomyces katrae
TCTTTGCTCGGCGTCCGGCGGCCGTCTGGGGCTGGTACCCGCAAGAAATGCCGACCTGAGCGGCATCCGGTGCCGGTGCGCGCAGCAGATCGCTACGCGCTTCCCTTCGTCTCGGCGTCTGCGGGTGATTCACCACCCGTTCAGCGAGACCTCCGGACCGGCGTTCAAGTACTGGCGGAGAGCACTCGATGTGGTGTCCACGAAGGCGTCGGGGATGGCGTTGGCGTCGACCCAGCGGACCTGGGAGTGCTTGCGGGGTTCGCGGTTTTCGGGTTCGCCGGTCCATTCGTTGGCGACGAAGACGACCGTGAGGAATCCGTTGGGGGCTTCGACGCCCCAGGCGCCGTGGATGATGTGGGCGACTTTGAGGAACTCCGGCTTCACGGTGAGGCCCGTCTCCTCGTAGAGCTCGCGGACTGCGGTTTCGGTGATGGGTTCGCCCGGTTCGCTCTTGCCGACGGGCAGGTCCCACATGCCTTGGGCGAACTTGGCGTTCTCGCTGCGTTGGAGGAGGACGACACGGTTGGTGGCCTTGTCGTGGACGATGACAGCCGCTACCAGCAGGGTCATCGATTCGAGCGCCGGCTTGAGGGCTGGGGAGCGGTCGTCGGTCTGCTGGGCCACGGTGTTCCCTTCGTCGGGCGGGTTGTTGGGCATGTTAGGCGAGGGCCTCGCGGGCGCGGCGGGCGAGATCGGCGGCGCCGGGAACGCGGCGGCGCTGGTACACGGCGAGGGTGGAGCGGATCGAGGTGATCGCCTTCCGGGTCCGGTCGGAGGTCATGCCCTCCATGAGGGCGAGGGCCTGGGTCCAGGCGGCGACGGCTTCGTCGGCGCGGGCCTGGGCGGCGAGGCTGTCGCCGAGGTCGGCGTGGGTGAGGGCGTGGACGCGCTTGTACTTCTGCGGGTCCCAGCGGGTAAGCGCGTCCCGGTGTTGTTGCTCGGTGCCGATGTGGTCGGCGAGGTCCGTCAGGGTGCGGGCCGTGTGGCTGGCCACGGTGCCGGCTGCGGGGCCGCTGACACGGGAGTAGCTGGGCTGGGGTCCGTCGTCCCGTAGGAGGGCGTCCTCAGCGGCGAGGAGGGCGCGGGCGGCGGACGCGTTCTCGTTGGAGGCGGCGAAGGCACGGGCATGGGTGATGTGCAGGAGGGCCTCTGTCTGGCCGTCCACGCGACCGAGGCCACGCTGCAAGGCACCTTCGACGAGGTCGACGCAGTGGTGGGGCTGCTTAAGGCTCAGTGCCTGATGGGCGAGGGCGCGCATCATCCAGGCCGCGTGACCGTGGGGGTCCGCTTCGCAGGCGAGCTGGTAGCCGACCTGGTAGTAGCGCTGGGCGGCGCCTTCGTGTCCCAGGTCGTGGTGCTTCCAACCGGCCAGATAGGCGAGTTCGGCGACGGCGCCGAAGGCGGCCTGCCGTAAGAGCTCCGAGTGGAACCGCCCGCGCAGTATCGGAGCGGCTGTGTCAGCAAGGTAAGCGGTGACGGTCGTGAGGCCGTGCCCGCCGCCCAAACGCTCGTCGGCGGCGCTGAAAGCCGCCGTGATCTGCCGTACGACGTCGACGTCCTCGGCACCGACGAAAGACCGGCCGACGCGGGCGCGGAGCATCCGGGAGGTCGCTTCGTGGTCGTGGAGGAGCGGCATGGCGACGCCTGCCGTGGTGAAGGCGGCAATGGCGAGGAAGCGCCGCCGTTCTACGTCTGCGCGACCGAGGTCGGAGGCGGTCGTGACCGGGTCGCCTGTGCAGGCGGGTTCGATGTCTCCGGGATGGAGACCGAGCTCGGTCGGCGTGACGATACTACCGAGGCGGCGGGAGAGAGCTTCCGCCAGGTACTGGCCGGTCTGCCCCGACGGAGTGCGAGTGCCCTTGACCCAGTGGGAGACGGCGGACTTGTTGGTCTGAAGTAGCTCGCCGTTCTCCGCAGCGATACGGCGGACGTCCCCGGCAAGGGCCTCATACGTGCATCCGGCCTCGTGGATCGTCTCGAGCAGGCGGGAGTTGGCGTCGGTCGGCGCTGGCACGTTCCTCCGTCCCGGAGCTGTAAACCGCGTATACCGCTTGGGCTCGGTCACACCGTACCCACTCTGCGTAGCGGGCGGTTCACTTATCGCAAGCCGCCCCACTCTCTCGGGCCGGGCGGCCCCAAGTTCCGGACGCCCTACCGGGCTCGGGCATTCCTATGCCCGAGCCCGGACGATCAGAGACGGAGACACGGTGACCACCATCGAAACCCAGGCCATCACGGTCGAGCTGCCCGCCGCATTCGACCCGCGATGGAGCCGCCTCCCCGGCATCCACGTGGACGGCCGCCGCATCACCATCGACCCGGCCGAGTACTTCTTCCGCTTCGAGTCCAACACCTGGCTCATCGCCGACTGGGAGCTGGTCAAGGCCCAGCTCATGGACGTCGACGAGACGACCGAGAGCGCCGTCGAGCAGCTGGCGCTCGACTTCATCAGGAACCACGCCGCGTCCACGTCGGACGCCGCGCGCGTCCTGACGACGGCGTACGAGGTGTACGCGTACCTCTTCCGCGACGAGCACCTCGCCGGCCTGGGCCTGCCGCAGATCACCGCCGACCACCTGCGGATGCTCCGCGAGGCCGCAACCCTCATGGCGCTCAACAAGGTCGAACTGGACGGCCACATCTCCAACGTCGGTCCGTGCTGGTTCTTCCCCGCCGCCACCTCTGTCGTCTTCGACCTGGACGACGAGATGGGCGGGATGCTCGACGAGGTCTACCACGGCGGCTGGTTCAACGAGCACCGCCGGATCGAGTCCATCAAGGCCCACGCCGCTCTCGGCGGCCGGCTCGTGCACGGCTGCCAGTCCGTGCCGGACCAGACCGGCGGCGTCGTCGCTCCCTACGGCGCCTCGATGGCCAACTTCCGAGACGACCTCGCCGCGTTCAAGGCGGGCTGGATCGAGCAGGTCTACGCCCACCGCCTGACGGCCCCCGAGTAGCCCCCCGTACGGCTTCGGGGCGGGCGACCCACCCGCCCCGAAGCCGACCATCCCCCGGAGACACCCCATGGACCAGAGCCTCACCACCGCCCTCCTCGACGACCTCTGCACCCTCCTCCGCAAGCCCCTCCCCGAACGCACGGAGATCCGTGTCTGGGGCATGTCCGGAGTCGAACGCGTCACCTTCCCCGGCGGCACCACGGCCGTCTTCAAGTACGCCAAGGAGCCCTTCGACCGCGAGGCCCAGGCACTGCGCATCGCCCACCAGCGCGGCCTGCCGGTCCCCGAACTCCACGCCACCGCCGTCCGGGACCACTGGCTCGGCATGCTCATGGACGACCTCGGCACCCCGGTCCGCGAAGCCGACGACGTGGACGGTGCCACCGCCGCCGTCCTGCTCCACCGGGCCCGCCCGGCCACCGGCCTGCCCCTCCTCGACGGCAACGGGCTGGTCTCCCTCCCTTCCCGGGCCCTCGACCACCTCCAGCGCCTCCGCAAGGCCGAGCGGTGGACGAACTGCGAGGACGTCGAAGCAGCACTGCGAACGATCTCCGCAGCGGCCGCGTCCCGTGCCCGGGGGGCGACGCTCGACCCGTTCGGCTGGGTCCACTCCGAGTTCCACCCCACCAGCGTCCACATCGGCGAGAACGGCCGGCACCTCCTCGACTTCGCCCGCGCCTTCACCGGCCCCGGCCTCATCGACCTCGCCTCGTACCACGGCACCACCGACACACCCGACCCCGTCCGACTCCGGGTGTTGCTGGAGCAGTACGTCACGGCAGGCGGCCACGAGGACGCCCTCGCCTCCCGGGGCGGTCTGACGGCCGAGGCATGGGCCCTCGGCTGGCACCGCATGTGGGCCGTCGAATGGTTCATGGAACAGGCCATCCGCTGGATCAACGACCCGACGAGGGACTTCGCCTACATCCCCGTCGTCCAGCGCCACCTGAACGACGTGGTCCGCTTCCTGGAGGTCTAGTGCTCGCCCAGGTCTCTCCCTGGTACGCCCACGCCGCCCAGCGCCTGACCACCGCCCCGGCCCATGCCCTCACCCCTCCCGCCCGGATGGAGTGGACCACCCACCCCGGCCTGGGCCCCGGCGCGGAACTCCTCGGCCGGGACCTGCGCGGCAAACGCCTGCTGGAACTGGGCTGCGGCCCGGGCCACAACGTCGCCCACCTCGCCCACCACCACAAGGCCCCCACGACGGGCGTCGACCTGATCGGTCTCCAGGTCCGCCGGGCCCGCTCCCACTACGGCCACATCACCGGCACCACCTTCTCGGCCGGCCACGCCCTGCACCACCTCCAGGCCACCACTCAGACCTTCGACGCGATCTACTCCGTCTTCGGCGCCATCGGTCTGGTCCCCCCGGCCCTCCTCCTCGCCGAGATCTCCCGCCACCTGGCACCCGGCGGCGTCCTCGCCTTCTCGCTTCCCCACCCGGCCCGGGCCGGAAGACATCCTTCGCCGGACGACCACCCCCGCGAGGACTACGTCACCATGCCCGACCGCACCCGCCACCCCATCGCCCGCTGGGAGTACGACGCCCACCGCTGGGCGGCCCACCTCTCCCGCACCGGCCTGCGGATCACTTCGGCCCTCGACCTCCGGCACCCCCGCCTCGACCCGTGGCCCACCACCCTCCTGATCACCGCCCGCAAACGCTGACCACCGGAGGCACCCGATGCCCGTACCCCACCTCCTCCTGGACATCGACGGCGTCCTCATCCCCTTCCCGACGCCCGACGGCAGCACCCCGCCCACCCACCTCCGCCACGCCGTCCTGCCCACGGGCCGCAACCCCGACGACCCCGTGCCCGTCTGGCTCAACCCCGCCCACGGCCCGATGCTCACGCGCTTCCTGGCCGACGCTCTCGTCGCCCCCGTGTGGTGCACGAGCTGGCGCAAGGACGCCACCACCATCATCGGCCCGCTCCTGGGCCTGCCCGGTTTCCCCTACCTCGACCTCCCCCGACCCCAGATCACCACCAGCCACCCCAACGGCTACCTCTGGAAACGCGACCACGTCGAACCGTGGCTCGGCGAATCACCAGTCGCCTGGATCGACGACGACTTCACCCCCCTCGACCACACCTGGGCCGCCGAACGAACGGCCCGAGGCCACCCCACCCTCCTCATCCAGCCGGATCCCCACCACGGCCTCCAACCGGACCACCTCGCGGAGGTAAGGGAGTGGGCCTCCCACCAGACCTCGCCCACTGTCGGCATCAGCCCCAGGCGGGCTGCGGCCGCCGAGAAATGAGAAGCGTGTAGCGATCTGACGCGCCCACCGGCCCTGGATGCCTCTCTGATTGGCATTTCGTGCGGGTAGCGGCCCCAGACGGCGGCCGGACGCTGAGACGGGAGG
>NZ_JZWV01000863.1 GCF_000966975.1 Streptomyces katrae
GGGGAGGCGGGTGGGCAGCCACCGGCCGGCCCCCACCCCTCGCGGGGGAGATGGCGGGCCCGTCAGCAGGGCTTTCGCCAGGGGCCCAGGTCGTATTTCTTTTCCATTGAGCTCAGCCTCAACTCCTTCGAGCGGGCGCAGAACTCGTTCGTCGAGCGTTCGTATTCGACGTGGAAGACCGCCTTGTCCGCCTTGATGAAGGGGGTCAGGCTGTCGCATTCCTCGTACTGGGCGCATTGTTCGTTGACCGCGAAGTCGAAGTCGCCCACCAGGTCCGGGATTTGGTCCAGGTCGTTCTTCAGGCCCACCGCCAGGCCCCTGTCGTGGGCCAGGCGGGCGATCAGGCGGTTGTAGGTCAGTTGGTGCGCGGAGGTGAGGGGGAAGCCCGTCTTGTTCTTGTAGCCGTCCATGTTGTCCGGTTCGACCGCGTCGAAGCCCTTGTCGCGGCACATGTCGAAGCGTTTGGCCATCAGGGGTTCCAGGGCGGAGGTCTGGCGGATGTCCAGCCAGCGTTCGCCCTTCCAGCCGTTGCCCTCGCCGAGGAGGGACTTGGGGAAGGCGTCCGCGTCGGGGCGGAAGTCCTCCCAGGCGCCCGTGGAGACGTAGCAGATGGTGCGGCGCCCGGCCGAGCGCAGGGCCGCCACTTGTTCCTTCGTCGTGTTGAACCCGTCGATGTCGTACACCGGCACCTTCACCGAGGTGTCCAGCTGCCCCGTCAGCTGCCACTGCCAGGCCGTCCCCGGCCGGGGCTGCCAGCGGCCGCCCGGGGACGCGGAGGGCTGCGGGGGCGGGGTCTGTCCGTCGTCGCCGTCGTCGGGGTCGGCCGTGCAGGCGGCGGTGAGCAGGAGCAGGGCCGTGACCGCCACGGCGGTGAAACGCTTCATCCTGCGGTCTCCAAGGCGTGCGGGAGGGTTCCCCACGGGTGTGCGCCGGTGCCGGGGACGGCGCAGTGGACCGCCGCGTGCCGTTCGGCGGCCAGGGCGGCGGCCGGGGCGTTCGGCGGGACGGCGTAGACCAGGTGGCAGAAGCGGTCGGCGGGGTGGTCGGCGGTCCAGGGGGGCGGGGTGGCGGAGCCGTCGCGGTAGGCGTCCCAGGGCCCCTCGAAGGTGACGAGGAGGTCGGCGAGGGCGGCGTAGCCGGGGTGCGGGTGGACTCCGTGGTTCAGGACCAGGGTACGGGCTCCGGCCGCGCGGGCTGCGACGGCGAGGCGGCCGTAGTGGGGCAGGAGTTCGGGGCCGGAGGCGGCCTGGTCGAGGAAGGCGCCGTCGGCGGCGTACCAGTCGCGGTGGCGCAGCAGGTCCTGGACCACGTCGGCGTGGGGCCTGCGCCCGTAGTCGGTGTCGGTGTAGCCGAGGACGGGCACGCCGGCGTCCTTCAGCCGGGCGGCGACGGCGGCGAAGCGCTCGTCGGGGGCCTCGCCCGGTCCGCTGGCGGGGTTGAGGACGACGGAGTGCAGCCGGCCGGCGCCGGCGATGAGCCGCTCCCAGGCCTCGGGCCGGTCGGCGGGATGCTCGTAGAGCGGGACCAGAAGCACGGGGGCCTCCTCGGGGCGCGGGGTCATCGGTGGGCCGTCGCACGGCCGAGGAGCAGGCAGACGAGTACGGACAGCACGGCCGCGGCGGCGCCGGCCACCGCCAGCTGGACCAGCCGGGGCTGGCCGGCCCCGGCCAGCAGGGCCAGGCTCTGGGCGGCGGCCGCGGCGGCGCAGACCACGG
>NZ_JZWV01000864.1 GCF_000966975.1 Streptomyces katrae
GCGCAGACCACGGCGGCGGGGCGGACGGCGCCGAAGGACTGCAGGAGCAGCCCGGTCCACATCACGGTGCCGAGGAGCAGCAGGGTGGTGACGCGGACCCAGGTGAGGCCGGGGGCGTGCGGCCACAGCAGGGTTCCGGCGGTGCCCAGCAGGAGCAGCACCGCCAGGTAGGCGGCGAGGCAGCCGGCCAGGGTGGTGAGCATCCGCCGCCGGAACGCCCGGGGCGAGCGGGCCGCGCGCAGCCCGGCGAGGCTGCCGCTGCGGAAGCGGTGCAGCAGCCATTCGGCGGGTCCCATGCTGAGGGTGAGGGCCACCGCCGAGGGGGCCGCGACGGCTTCGGCGGGGCCGCCGGTGAGCACCTCGCCCAGGGCGGCGTACAGCACGAGCAGGCCGGTGCCCAGGCCGAACACCCCGTAGGGCACGGAGTCCCCGATGCGGGGCCCACGCCGGGTGTGGTCCTCCTCGGCGCCGCGCAGCATCCGCCAGCGCACGGCGCCCCCCTCGCCCGGGTGGCGCTGCGTCCGGTCCCTGATCCTGCGCACCGCGGCCCGTACCCCGTCGGCGAGCGGGAGTTCCCGCAGGGCCAGGGCGCACGCGGCCGTCAGGGAGACCAGCAGCAGGGCCACCCGTACGGGCACGGGCGGGTCGGTGAACAGCGCGAGCACCGATCCGGCGGCCATCGGGGCGAGGGCGGTGAGCAGCAGCTGTTCGCGCCGCAGGACGAGCAGGACGGTCGCGGCGCCCACGTACAGGGCCTGTCCGGCGGCGAAGGCGTAGGAGAAGGGCGGGCCGCCCGGTACGGCGAAGGCGGCGGCGGTGCCGAGCAGGGCGCCGACGGGGGCGCCGACGAGGAGGGTGCGTCCGGCGGCGGCCCGGTCGCCGAGGCCGAGCCAGGAGTAGGCGCGGTGGGAGAGGGTCTGGTCCCAGACCCAGCCGATGAGGGCGCCGGCGAGCAGGGTGAGGGTGCCGGCGGGCAGGCCGAGCCGGTCGGGCGGTCCTTCGAGGAGTGGTTCGCCGAGGAGGTAGGCCAGGCCGGGCAGGGCGAAGATCAGCCCGCGGAGCAGGCAGGCGGTGAGGGAGACCTTCCAGGGGTCGGGGAGGGCGTCGGGCTCGGGGAAGGACCGGGGGACGCGGTGGTAGAGCTCCTCGGCGAGGGTGAAGGAGTCGGGGCGGCCGTAGGTGAGGCGGATGTACTCGTCGGTCATGCCGTCGGATTCGAGGACGGCGGCGATCTCGTCGGGGTGGACGGCGGCGGCGACGAAGGCGTCGAGGCGTCCGGCGAGTTCGTCCATGGGGTCGGCGGCGGCCGGCCCCGCCCCGGCCCGGCCGGGGCGGGGAAGGACGGGCAGGGTGTCCGTGGCCCCCGCGGCGGCGACGGGGCGGGGGCGGCAGGCGGAGGCCGCGTGGCCGACGGGTACCCAGGAGCCTTCCGGCCCGGGCGGCTTGAGCCAGAGGGATCCGCTCACCACAGGCTCCCGTCGGCCGCGAGTTCCTTGTACCAGGGGTCGGTGAGGCGTTGGGTCCACTGGTCGCCGGGGTGGACGGGGAGGACGGGCTGGCCGGCGAGTTCCCGGTAGATGTGGCGGAAGCCGTCCACGGACTGGTGGAGGGTGAACTTCTCGGCGACCCGCCTGCGGGCCATGCGGCCGAGTTCGGCGCGGCGTTCGTCGTCGCGGAGCAGGGCGAGGGTGGCGCGGGCCATGGTCTCGGGTTCCCGGGGCGGGACGACGAGGCCGGTGTCGGCGACGGCTTCGCGGACGCCGCCGACGTCGGTGGAGACGGTGGTGCGGCCGCAGGACATGGCTTCGATGATGCTGAAGGGGAAGCCTTCGCTGATGCTGGAGAGCATGACGACGCTGCCGGCGGCGTAGGCCTTGGCCACCTCGTTGATCCGGCCCTCCCAGGTGATGCCGTCGCCGACGCCGAGTTCGGCGGCGAGCTTCTCCAGGCGGAGCTTGTACTCCTCGCAGCCGGCGGGGACGGGGCCGAAGAGGCGCAGTCGCAGGGCGGGGAGTTCCTGGCGCATGAAGGCGTAGGCGCGGATGAGGGTTTCGAGGTCCTTGATGGGGTCGACGCGGCCGCACCAGCTGAGGGTGGGGACGTCGGGTTCGGGGCCCGCTTCAGGGAAGAGGTGCGGGTCGACGCCGTTGTAGACGGTGCGGATCCGTTCGGAGGCGGCTCCTCCGCGTTCTTCCCAGCGGCGGTTGTACTGGTTGCAGGGGGTGATCAGGTCGGCCTGCCGGTAGCCCTCGGAGTTCAGCTCCCGGTAGAAGCCGAGCATCAGGGCCTTGACGGGCCAGCGCTGGGCGGCGGTGCGGTAGCCGAGGTAGCGCTCGCGCAGGTAGATGCCGTGTTCGGTGAGGAGGAAGGGGACCCCGTCGAGGTGTTTGGCGGCGAGGGCGGGGAGGGTGGCGAGGCCGCTGCTGACGGCGTGGGCGACGCTGTCGGGCGGGATCCGCACGGCGAGCGGGCGCAGGGCGTGTTCGAGCAGGTCGGTGGCGGTGAGCGCGTCGTGGATGGTGGGGTCGGCGGCGGTGGTGGCCAGGCCTGGGCGGGTCCATACGTCCATCAGCAGGCGCAGGACGGTTTCGGAGCGCAGGGCCGGGGCGAGGCGGCCGGCGCGGGCGAGGCGGGCAAGTTCGGCCAGGGCCTCGGAGAATCCGCCGGCTGCCGCTGGGAGGGGCCCCCTGCCGTGCTCGGGGGCGATCAGGGAGAGCAGGAAGGTTTCGTAGACCTCGGTGAAGCGGCGGTGGGCCTTGCCGCGGAGGGTGGTGCGGCGGGCCTTGGGGGGCGGCGGGCCCCACAGTGGGACGGCGGTGTGCCGGTAGACGTTGCGCGGCAGTTCCCAGGTGACCGGTTCGCGTCCGGAGCCGGTCAGGGCTATGACGTTGAAGTCGACCTCCGGCATGCCGCGTACCAGTTGGTCGCACCAGGTGCTGACGCCCCCGTGGACGTGCGGGTAGGTGCCTTCGGTGAGCATGGTGACATGACGCCCATGGCTCATGTGCTGAGTCCCCCCAGGACTGAAAAGGGGCCGGCGCCCGTGGTGGGCGGACGCCGGCGCTGGGTACTGCCGGGTGGAGCGGGTGGCCGCGGGGCTCCGGGCGCCCGCCCCCCGGTCGGGGGCGGGCCGGAGCGGGCGGCTCAGAGCAGGTGGAGGGTGACCGCCGACTGGAGCAGTTCGGGGCCCGTCCAGGTGGAGCGGGTGCCGGCGTAGGCGGTGCCGAAGTCGGCGGTGCCGAGCAGGAGCTGCTTCTTGGTGCCGTTGGGGGCGGTGACCGGGGCGAGGATGCCGGAGGGCGCCTTGATGGTGACGTCCTTGCCGATGCGGTAGGCGGTGACCTGGCCGGCGTCGACGGCCTTGTTCCAGGCGGCGCGGCGCTGGAGCTCGACGCCGGTGGCCTTCATGCTCTGGTTGACGATGGGCGCGCTGGGCGCGTAGAGGGAGCGGTAGGTGTCGAGGACCTGGTTGAGCACGGGGTAGAGGGTGCGGTCCTCGGCGAGGTTGGACTGGTGCACGTAGTGCGGCTTGGGGTCGTTGGCGAGGACGTGGCGCAGGGCGGTCTTCGCCTCGGCCGGGACGATGTAGTCCAGGTAGCCGGTGGCGGTGTCGAGGGGGGCCGGGAGGCAGGTGGAGGTCGCCGGGTTGTCCTCGCAGAGTCCGCTGCCGCCGTCGGTGCGGCTGGTGTAGATCCAGTTGTACTCGTCGGCCATCTCCGCGTTGGTGCCCGTGTTGTAGTACACGTTCATCGGGTAGCGGGGGACGGTGAGGGCGGCTCCGACGGCCCGCTGGTCGGGTTCACGGGAGTTGTCGCTGCCGGCCCACTTGACGCCGTTGTCGGCGAGGGCGCCGGCCAGGTTGGGGTTGTCCTGGGGCTGCTGCGGGAGGGTCTTGAGGCCGGAGTGCTCGCCGGTGACGAGCTCGGAGCGGTCGGTGGTGAGGCCCTTGGAGGCGGCCCAGTTGTTGTTGTCGCGGATCTGCGCCGAGATGTCGGCCCGGCTCATCCAGAGGGTCTGGCCCTGGGCGTCCTTGGTGCAGGTCCAGGGGTTGACGCTGACGTCCTGGGTGCAGCCGAGGAAGAGGTGGGTGTAGGTGTGGTTCATCCAGCGGTACTTGGCCTTGTCGGCCAGCAGCTGGGTGGTGAGGGCGTCGGTGCCGCCGTTCTCGGTCTTCCACTCCTCGCCGGCGCCCGCGTTGAAGAGCAGGTCCAGCTTGAAGTCCTTGGAGGTCTGCCACTGCGCCAGGTACTGGGCGTCGGCGGCCGTCATGCGGATCGTGGACTCCTTGCCCTCGCCTCCCGCGCAGGCGTAGTCGCCGGGGGTGCAGTTGAGGGACTTGTCCCAGCGGGCGTCGGGGGCGAAGACGTCGTCGACGTGGACGGCGAAGTAGTTGCGCTCCTGGCCGAGGTGGACGCCCTGGGTGAGCCATTCGACGATGCCGCGGGCGAGCAGCCGGAACTGCTGCTGGTACTGGTTGTAGCCGAAGGTGACGACGAGTTCGCTGCGGCCGTCGTGGGCGTACTCGCCGACGAGCGAGCCGCGTCCGGAGCCGACGGGGGCGTCGACGAGGCTGGTGTAGCCGGCCATCGGCTTGGCGATGAAGCCGTAGCTCTCCGGAATCAGGGGAGAGTTGTCCTCGAAGGTCACTTGACCGCCGAGGTAGCCGAAGGGGCCTGCCTTGCCGGCTGCGGTGACGGCGGCCTGGGTGCCGTCGAGGGTGCCGGTGTAGCCGCCGTTGTCGGTGTATTCCAGGCCAACCTCGGGGTGGGCCCAGGTGTAGGCGTCGACCTGGCGGATCCCGTACGCCGTCTCGTAGGCGGTGAGCGCGGCCATCTCGGCGGAGCCGGTGCCGAAGGGGTTCTCGTTGGGCAGGACGACGCCCTGGTACTTGGCGCGCGGCCGGCCGCTGACGGTGTCGCTGAGGAAGGCGGCGTCGATCACGGGGCGGCTCGCGCTGCCCAGGTCGATCCGCGTGAAGGGCACCCCGGTGTCGCGGAGTTCCGCGGTGATGGCCCCGACCGAGCTGCCGCCGTCGTCGACGACCAGCACCTTCAGGTCGATGCGCGGGGCCACGGTCGCCG
Source organism: Streptomyces katrae (assembly GCF_000966975.1). Classification (GTDB taxonomy): domain Bacteria; phylum Actinomycetota; class Actinomycetes; order Streptomycetales; family Streptomycetaceae; genus Streptomyces; species Streptomyces katrae. Next base: position 5,082 of record NZ_JZWV01000864.1, read on the forward strand.
CGTGGGCGGTCGTGGCGGGTACTGCGACCGACATCAGCGCCGCTACGCCCATGGCTGCCGCGGCCCTGTTCATCCGGTTCTTCTTGACCATTTCGGCCTTTCCCCCCGCAGGCCTCCCCCGACCCGGCCCATGGCGGAAGGCCGGGCCGGAGAGGCTCTGTGGAAATCATGCAAAAGGACCCCGCGTCCCCTTGCGAGAGTGGCTCGATCCTCTCGGACCTCGTCAGGTCTAGGCGGCAAACCTGGAGCAGAGTCCACAGATGGGTGAACCTGGAGGCCCTCCGGTCGAACAACTTGACAAACCTTGGAGTGACGTACGGATGACGGGCTGCGCGTAGGCTCGTTTCCGGCGGCCGTCGGGCCCGAATACGATCGCTGCGGAGCGGCCGGCGACCCCGACGCGACAGAAGCGCCCATATAACACAAACGGAAGCGAGACTTCACCACCGTGACTGCTCTGACTCTCAGCACTGCCGGCGCGGCGACGCTGCGCGCCGACGCCCTCGTGGTCGGCGTGGCGAAGGGCCCGAAGGGGCTCGTCGTGGCCGCCGGCGCGGAGGCCGTGGACACGGCGTTCGACGGAAAGCTCGCCGCCATGCTCGACGCGCTCGGCGCCTCCGGCGCCGAAGGCGAGATCACGAAGCTGCCGTCCCCGGCCGGCCTCAAGGCCCCGGTCGTGCTGGCGGTCGGCCTGGGCTCCGCGCCCGAGCTGGACGAGTCCTTCGACGAGGAGGCCCTGCGCCGCGCCGCCGGTTCCGCCGCCCGCGCCCTGCACGGTTCGAAGAAGGCGGCCTTCGCCCTCCCGCTGGAGGACGCCTCCGCCGTCACCGCCGTGGCCGAGGGCGCGCTGCTGGGCGCGTACGCCTTCACCGCCTACCAGGGCGGCGACAAGAAGGCCGCCAAGAACGGTGGCCCCAAGCAGCCGCTGGCCGAGGTGGCCCTGCTCGGCGCCAAGCCGCGTGACAAGGAGCACAAGGCGGCCGCCGAGCGCGCGACCGTCGTCGCCACCGAGGTCAACGTCGCCCGCGACCTGATCAACACCCCGCCGAACGACCTCACGCCGGCCGCCTTCGCCGCCATCGCCGCGGCGACCGCCAAGGAGCTCGGTCTCAAGGCGCAGGTCCTGGACGAGAAGGCGCTGATCAAGGGCGGCTACGGCGGCATCATGGGCGTCGGCAAGGGCTCCGAGAACCCGCCGCGCCTGGTGAAGATCGCCTACACCCACCCGGAGGCGGAGAAGCACCTCGCCTTCGTCGGCAAGGGCATCACGTACGACTCGGGCGGCATCTCCCTGAAGCCGGCCGGTCACAACGAGACGATGAAGTGCGACATGTCCGGCGCCGCCGCCGTGTTCTCGTCGGTCGTCGCCGCCGCCAAGCTGGGCCTGAAGGTCAACGTCACCGGCTGGCTCGCCCTGGCCGAGAACATGCCGTCCGGCTCCGCCACCAAGCCCGGTGACGTGCTGCGCATGTACAGCGGCAAGACCGTCGAGGTCCTGAACACGGACGCCGAGGGCCGCCTGGTCCTGGGCGACGCCCTCACGAAGGCCTCCGAGGAGAACCCGGACGCGATCGTCGACGTGGCCACCCTGACCGGCGCCATGGTGCTGGCCCTGGGCGACCGCACCTTCGGCATCATGGCCAACGACGACGCCTTCCGCACCTCGATCCACGAGATCGCCGAGGAGGTCGGCGAGGCCTCCTGGCCGATGCCGCTCCCCGAGGACCTGCGCAAGACGATGGACTCCCCGACCGCCGACATGGCGAACATGGGCGTCCGGATGGGCGGCGGCCTGGTGGCCGGCCTCTTCCTCCGGGAGTTCGTCGGCGAGGGCATCACCTGGGCCCACCTCGACATCGCGGGCCCCGCCTTCCACGAGGGCGCCCCGTACGGCTACACCCCGAAGGGCGGCACCGGCTCCGCCGTCCGCACCCTGGTGCGCCTCGCCGAGCGCACCGCCACCGGCGACCTGGGCTGACCCGCCCCGCCACCGGCCGCCGCGGGGCGCGTTCCACCTGGTGGGACGCGCCCCGCGGCACGCGCCGCACCCCGGGACCGGGACCCTGGACCCGGGGTGTGTTCGCTCTGGAAGAAATCTTGAGGATCAGTAGGTTTCTACGCCCGGGTAACCCGGACTTCGGGCAGAACGACGGTCCACACCCGGGGCCCGGCGTCCCGCGTTCCCCCGACAAATGCGAAGATGGGTTCTCGGCAGGACAGGGCCCCCACCACAGGGCCGAAGAAACAAGCGGCCGATTACCAGCCGCCGCCCGGTCACAGAGGACCGGTGCCCGGCGCACATGCATGGAGGACGTGACGTGGCGAACGACGCCAGCACCGTTTTCGACCTAGTGATCCTCGGCGGTGGCAGTGGCGGCTACGCCGCGGCGCTCCGCGCATCCCAGCTGGGTCTCGACGTTGCGCTGATCGAGAAGAACAAGCTCGGCGGCACCTGCCTGCACAACGGCTGCATCCCCACGAAGGCTCTGCTGCACGCCGGTGAGGTCGCCGACCAGGCGCGCGAAGCCGGACAGTTCGGTGTCAAGGCCTCTTTCGAGGGCATCGACATCGCCGGTGTGCACAAGTACAAGGACGAGGTCATCGCCGGCCTCTACAAGGGTCTGCAGGGCCTGGTCGCCTCCCGCAAGGTGACCTACATCGAGGGTGAGGGCCGCCTCTCCTCCCCGACTTCCGTCGACGTCAACGGCCAGCGCATCCAGGGCCGCCACGTCCTGCTGGCGACCGGCTCCGTGCCGAAGTCCCTGCCCGGCCTGGACATCGACGGCAACCGCATCATCTCCTCGGACCACGCGCTGGTCCTGGACCGCGTGCCCCAGTCCGCGATCATCCTGGGCGGCGGCGTCATCGGCGTCGAGTTCGCCTCGGCGTGGAAGTCCTTCGGCACCGACGTCACCGTCATCGAGGGCCTCAAGCACCTCGTCCCGGTCGAGGACGAGAACAGCTCCAAGATCCTGGAGCGCGCCTTCCGCAAGCGCGGCATCAAGTTCAACCTCGGCACCTTCTTCCAGAAGGCCGAGTACACCGAGTCCGGCGTCCGCGTGACCCTCGCCGACGGCAAGACCTTCGAGGCCGAGGTGCTGCTGGTCGCCATCGGCCGCGGCCCGGTCTCGCAGGGCCTGGGCTACGAGGAGCAGGGCGTCGCGATGGACCGCGGCTACGTCCTGGTCGACGAGTACATGCGCACCAACGTGCCGACCATCTCCGCCGTCGGTGACCTGGTCCCGACCCTCCAGCTCGCGCACGTCGGCTTCGCCGAGGGCATCCTGGTCGCGGAGCGCCTGGCCGGTCTGAAGACCGTCCCGATCGACTACGACGGCGTCCCGCGCGTCACGTACTGCCACCCCGAGGTCGCCTCCGTCGGCATCACCGAGGCCAAGGCCAAGGAGATCTACGGTGCGGACAAGGTCGTCGCCCTGAAGTACAACCTGGCGGGCAACGGCAAGAGCAAGATCCTGAAGACCGCGGGCGAGATCAAGCTCGTCCAGGTCAAGGACGGTGCCGTGGTCGGCGTCCACATGGTCGGTGACCGGATGGGCGAGCAGGTCGGCGAAGCCCAGCTGATCTACAACTGGGAGGCCCTGCCGGCCGAGGTCGCGCAGCTCATCCACGCGCACCCGACCCAGAACGAGGCCCTCGGCGAGGCCCACCTGGCCCTGGCCGGCAAGCCGCTTCACGCACACGACTAATCCACAGTCACGGGCGCGACGACCACTTCCGCACTTTCGTTAGGAGCAACAGAAACCATGCCGGTTTCCGTAACCCTTCCGGCGCTCGGTGAGAGCGTCACCGAGGGCACTGTCACCCGTTGGCTGAAGGCCGAGGGCGAGCGCGTCGAGGCCGACGAGCCGCTGCTCGAGGTCTCGACCGACAAGGTCGACACCGAGATCCCCTCCCCCGTCTCCGGCATCCTCGCGTCCATCAAGGTCGCCGAGGACGAGACCGTCGAGGTCGGTGCCGAGCTGGCGATCATCGACGACGGCTCGGGCGCCGCTGCCCCGGCCGCCGCTCCGGCCGCCGAGCCCGCCGCCGCCCCGGCGCCGGTCGCCGAGGCCCCGGCCGCCCCCGCACCGGCCGAGAC
>NZ_JZWV01000102.1 GCF_000966975.1 Streptomyces katrae
GGCGGAGCCCCTGGGAACGGGCGAAGGGCGGGGCGGGGAGAAGCCCCGCGCAGCGGCGCGCCCGGCCCCCGCCCAGGACCGGCTACTGGCCCGTCAGGTGGCGGACCGTCAGGCCCGCCGTCCAGCCCCCGTCCACGGCCAGTTCGGCCCCGGTGACATAGGAGGCGGCGTCCGACAGCAGGAACGCCACCGCCGCCGCGATCTCCTCCGGCACCCCGACCCGCCCCATGGGCGTACCCGGATAGTGCCCCTCCCCCGCCTGGATCCCGACCGGCGCGGTCATCGGCGTCAGCGTCATCCCCGGATGCACCGAGTTCACCCGGATCCGCGCCTCCGCCAGCTCGACGGCGCCGATCTTCGACAGCCCCCGGACGCCCCACTTGGACGCCCCGTACCCGGCCGTGAGGGCCAGCCCCGTGAGCCCGGCGGCCGACGAGATGTTGACGACGGAACCCCCGCCGTTGGCCCGCAGCAGCGGAATCGCCGCCTTGAGGCCGATGAACGTACCGACCAGGTTGACCTCGACGCACCGGCGGAAGTGCTCGACGCTCTCGTGCTCCAGGAACTGCCCCGTCGCGATGCCGGCGTTGTTGACCAGTCCGTCGAGCCGGCCGAACTCGGCGACGGCGTGGTCCAGGACGGCCTGCCAGTCGGCCTCGCTGGTGACGTCGTGGCGCAGGAAGCGGGCCGCGTCCCCGAGCTTCGCGGCGGTCTCGGCGCCCTCCGCCTCCAGCACGTCGGTGATCAGCACCCGGCCGCCGCCGTCCACGACGGCCTGGGCGGCCGCGGCTCCGAGGCCACGGGCCCCTCCGGTGATGACGACGGCCTTGCCGCTCAGATCCACAACAGCCACGGTTCCACCCCTGACGTATATGACTAATCGGCATATGCCGATCGCGGCGTCAGTCTGCCAGAGCGCCCAGGGCCCGCGACACCCCTTCCTCCTTGGGCCCGAGGAACGTCGGCCGCGGCTCGAAGACGGCGTCGACGGCCGCCTTGCCGGCCGCGAAGACCTCGCGGGCGCCGCCGTAGTACCAGGTGGCGTCGTGCTTGTTGTCGACGCCGACCCCGTACGAGTCCACGCCCGCGGCCCGGCACAGCGTGACGGCCCGGTGGATGTGGAAGCTCTGGCTGACCAGCACCGCCCGGTGCACGCCGAAGATCTCCCGGGCGCGCACGCAGCTGTCCCAGGTGTCGAAGCCCGCGAAGTCGCTGACGATCCGGCCGTCGGGCACCCCGTGCCGGGTGAGGTAGGCACGCATCGCGTCGGGCTCGTCGTACTCGGTGCGGCTGTTGTCCCCGGTGACCAGGACCGCCTTCACCTTCCCGGCCCGGTACAGCTCGACGGCCGCGTCGAGGCGGGCGGCGAGGTAGGGGGTGGGGCGGCCGTCCCACAGCCCGGCCCCGAACACGACGGCCACCCCGGCGGCGGGCGCCTGCGCGGTGGTGCGCAGCCGGCCGGCGGCGGTCGCGTGGGTCCAGGCCGACGGCAGCAGGGCCAGCACGCACAGCGCCATCACGGTCTGCACCGCCCGCCGCCGGGCCCGTACGGTGCCGAGGCGCGGTCGGCGCATGGTGATTCCCCCTGGTGGTCGTGGTGTTGCCGCCCCCGCGGCACTTCCCAGGTCAGGACGGCCCGGACCACCCGGCCGGTTCCCGTCGGCGGGAGCCGTGCGAGCACCCGGCGAACACCCGTCACCGCCGCGCAACGCACACGCAATCTGCGGCGCGCAGGATCGGTCCATGACGGAGCCGGTGCACCCTCCCGAGAGCCAGTCCGCCCTCCTCCCCCCACTCCCCTCCCTCCCCTCCCTCCCCTTCGGCAGCGCGGCCGAGCTGCTGACCCGGATCACCGACCAGCTCGGCGCCCAGCTGAGCGGAGTGCGCCCGCCGCGCGCCCGGCCCCACGGAGCCCCCTCATGCACCCCACCCTCGTCGCCGTGGCCCACGGCAGCCGCGACCCCCGGGCCGCGCTCACCGTCCTCGCCCTCCTCGAACGGGTCCGCGAGCTCCGCCCTCGCCTCGACGTCCGGCTCGGGCACATCGAGCTGAACCGGCCGCTGCTCGACGACACCCTGAAGGACGCCACCGGTGCGGCGGTGCTCGTGCCGCTGCTGCTCGGGCGCGGGACCCACGTCAAGCGCGACCTCCCCGCCGCCGCGGCCCGCGCCGGGCACCTGCGGATACGGGTGGCGGAGCCGCTCGGGCCGCACCCGCTTCTGGTGGAGGCCCTGTTCGAACGGCTCCTGCAGGCCGGCTGGGAGCCGGGCACCGCCGTCGTCCTGGCCTCCGCGGGCTCCCTCGACCCGGACTCCGCCGCCGACTCCCGCCGTACCGCCGCCCTGCTCTCGGAGCGGCTCGGCGGGGTGCCCGTGACCCCGGCGTACGCCTCGGCGGCCGCGCCGACCGTCCCGGACGCCGTACGGGCGCTCGCGGCGCGGGGCCACCGGGTGGCGGTGGCCTCGTACTTCACCGCCCCGGGCCGCTTCGCCACCGCGAGCGCCGCCGCCGCACCCGGCCCGGCCGCGGCACCGCTGGGCGCCCACCCGGCCCTGGCCCGCCTGGTCGTGCACCGCTACGAGGAGGCCCTGGCCCGCCCCGCGCACCAGCGGGAACTGGCCACCGCCTGAAGACCGCACGGGACCGGATTGCTCGGATTGTCGGTGTCTCCGGTTACCTTCTGATACATGGAAGGCACCGCGCTCACCCCCGCGTACGAGTCCTACGACCCCGCCGCCACCGAGCGGTGGGCCGCCGAGCCCGACAAGCGGCCCGGGCGGACCGCCTTCCAGCGCGACCGGGCCCGGGTGCTGCATTCGGCCGCGCTGCGCCGCCTCGCCGGGAAGACCCAGGTGGTCACCCCGGGCACCCGCTCCTTCGACTGGGACGCGAGCCCCCGCACCCGGCTGACGCACTCCCTGGAGTGCGCGCAGGTCGGCCGGGAGCTCGGCGCGGCCCTCGGCTGCGACCCCGACCTGGTCGAGGCGGCCTGCCTGTCGCACGACATGGGGCACCCGCCGTTCGGGCACAACGGCGAGGAGGCGCTCAACGAGTTCGCGAAGGACTGCGGCGGCTTCGAGGGCAACGCCCAGTCGCTGCGCCTGCTGACCCGGCTGGAGCCCAAGCGGTTCGTGCCCGACCCGGCCACGGGCGATCCCGTCAGCGTCGGCCTCAACCTGACCCGCGCCTGTCTGGACGCCGCCACCAAATACCCGTGGGCGCGCGGCGGGCACCCCACCGACCCCGACTCGGTGAAGTTCGGCGCCTACGAGGACGACCTGCCGGTCTTCGCCTGGCTGCGGCGCGGCGCGCCCGCCGACCGCAAGTGCTTCGAGGCCCAGGTGATGGACTGGTCGGACGACGTCGCGTACTCGGTGCACGACTTCGAGGACGGCCTGCACGCCGGGCACCTCGACCCGAACCTGCTGTTCGCCGAGCCCGAGCGGACCGCCATCTGGCGGGTCGCCATCGGCCGGTACGTGCCCGCGGACACCGACCCCGAAGAGCTGCGCGAGGCGCTGGACCGGCTGATGGAGGAGGAGTGGTGGCCGCACGGCTACGACGGCTCGGCCGTGGCGCAGGCCAGGCTGAAGGACGCCACCAGCCAGCTGATCGGCCGGTTCTGCCTGGCCGCCGAGAGCGCCACCCGTGAGGCGTACGGGTCCGGCCCGCTGACCCGGTACGCGGCGGAGCTCGTGGTCCCGCGCCGGGCGCGCAACGAGTGCGCCGTCCTGAAGGCGGTCGCCGACCTGTACGTGATGCAGCGCGACGAACAGGAGCGGCTGCGGGCCGACCAGCGCATCGTCCTGGCCGAACTCGCCGAGGCGCTCAGCGCCCGCGCGCCGGAGGGACTGGACCCCCAGTTCCGGGCGATCTTCGACGCGGCGCCGGACGACAAGGCCCGCAAGCGCGCGGTCATCGACCAGATCGCCTGCCTCACCGACGCTTCCGCCCGGTCCCTGCACGCCCGTCTCACCCGGCACGGGCGGCGCGCCGAAGGGTGAGCCGATCGGGCCATTCCCCCTTCACGGGGCAGGCTCGGTGCGGGACGCTCGCATGTGGCCGCACATGGCGGAGAGGTTATGAGGAGGCATCAGGTGGTCGACGCACACCAGACGTTCATCATCGTCGGCGCGGGGCTGGCCGGGGCGAAGGCCGCCGAAACGCTGAGGTCGGAGGGGTTCACCGGACGGGTGATCCTGATCGGCGACGAGCGCGACCATCCGTACGAGCGGCCCCCGCTGTCCAAGGGCTACCTGCTGGGCAAGGAGGAGCGCGACAGCGTCTTCGTGCACGAGCCTTCCTGGTACGCGGGCGCCGACATCGAGCTGCACCTGGGGCAGCCCGCGGTGCACCTGGACCGCGAGGCGAAGACGGTGCGCCTGGGCGACGGCACCCTGCTCCACTACGACAAGCTGCTGCTGGCGACCGGCTCCGAGCCGCGCCGCCTGGACATCCCGGGGACCGGCCTGGCCGGGGTGCACCACCTGCGCCGGCTGGCCCACGCCGACCTGCTGCGCAAGGCGCTGGCCTCCCTGGGCCGCGACAACGGCCACCTGCTGATCGCGGGCGCGGGCTGGATCGGCCTGGAGGTGGCGGCCGCGGCCCGCTCCTACGGCGCCGAGGTGACCGTGGTCGAGCCGCTGCCCTCCCCGCTGCACGCGGTGGTCGGCCCGGAGATCGGCCAGTTCTTCGCCGACCTGCACNCCTGCACGGCGAGCACGGGGTCCGCTTCCACTTCGGGGCCAGGCTGACGGAGATCGTCGGCCAGGACGGCATGGTGCTGGCCGCCCGTACCGACGACGGCGAGGAGCACCCGGCGCACGCCGTGCTCGCCGCGATCGGCGCGGCGCCGCGCACCGCGCTCGCCGAGACCTCGGGTCTGGCCCTGGTGGACCGGGAGCACGGCGGCGGCATCGCCGTGGACGCCTCGCTGCGCACCTCCGACCCGGACGTCTTCGCCGTCGGCGACGTGGCCGCCGCCCAGCACCCGGGGCTGGGGACCCGGGTGCGGGTGGAGCACTGGGCCAACGCCCTGAACGGCGGCCCGGCCGCCGCGCGGGCGATGCTGGGGCAGGAGGTCTCCTACGAGCGGGTGCCGTACTTCTTCTCCGACCAGTACGACGTGGGCCTGGAGTACTCGGGGTACGCCCCGGCGGGCAGCTACGACCAGGTGCTGGTGCGCGGGGACGTGGGCAAGCGCGAGTTCATCGCGTTCTGGCTCTCCGACGGCCGGGTCCTGGCCGGAATGAACGTGAACGTGTGGGACGTCACCGAGCACATCCAGGACCTGATCCGGTCGAAGGCACCGGTGGACCGCGAGAAGCTGGCGGACCCGTCCGTTCCGCTCGACTCCCTGCTCCCCGCCCAGGGGGCCTGACGGGTTCGCCGCCGTCCCACCGTAGAATTCTCGGGTGGCAGGACGGATCAACGACGACGACGTGAAGGCGGTACGGGACGCGGTCCCGATCGACGCCGTGGTCTCGGAGTACCTCCAGCTGCGCAACGCCGGCGGCGGCAACCTCAAGGGCCTGTGCCCCTTCCACGACGAGAAGTCCCCGTCCTTCCAGGTCAGCCCGAGCAAGGGGCTCTACCACTGCTTCGGCTGCCAGGCCGGCGGGGACACCCTCGACTTCATCATGAAGATCGACCACCTCTCGTTCTCGGAGGCGGTCGAGCGGCTGGCCGGGCAGGCCGGCATCACCCTGCGCTACGAGGAGGGCGGCTACACCGCCGGCACCAGCGGCCGCGGGGAGCGGATCCGCCTGGTCGAGGCGCACAAGGCCGCCGCCCAGTTCTACGTGGACCAGCTCGGCGGCGCCGAGGCCGAGATCGCCCGCCGCTTCCTGGCGGAGCGCGGCTTCGACCAGGCGGCGGCCTCGCACTTCGGCGTGGGCTACAGCCCGGCCGGCTGGGACCACCTGACACGGTTCCTGCGCGGGCGCGGGTTCAGCGACAAGGAGCTGATCCTTTCCGGGCTGGCCCAGGACAGCCGCAGCGGCAAGCCCATCGACCGCTTCCGCGGCCGGCTGATGTGGCCGATCCGGGACATCAGCGGCGAGGTGGTCGGCTTCGGCGCGCGCAAGCTGCGCGAGGACGACAACGGCCCGAAGTACCTGAACACCCCCGAGACGCCGATCTACAAGAAGTCCCAGGTCCTCTACGGGATCGACCTGGCCAAGAAGGAGATCGCCAGGACCTCCCGGGCCGTGGTCGTCGAGGGCTACACCGACGTGATGGCCTGCCACCTGGCGGGGGTCACCACCGCCATCGCCACCTGTGGCACCGCCTTCGGCGGGGAGCACATCAAGATCCTGCGGCGGCTGCTGATGGACAACGCGACCGCCGAGGTGATCTTCACCTTCGACGGTGACGCGGCCGGGCAGAAGGCCGCGCTGCGCGCCTTCGAGGACGACCAGAAGTTCGCGGCCGAGACCTCGATCGCGATCACCCCGGGCGGGATGGACCCCTGCGACCTGCGCCTCGCGCAGGGCGACGCGGCGGTGTCGGGGCTGGTGGAGTCCCGTACCCCGCTGTTCGAGTTCGCGCTGCGGCACATCGTGTCCCGGCACAACCTGGAGAACCCCGCGGGCCGGGCGGCGGCCCTGGACGAGGCCGCCCCCGTCGTCGCCGGGATCAAGAACATCGCGATCCAGCACGAGTCGGCGGTGCAGCTGGCGGGGATGCTGGGCATCCGCGACGAGCAGTTCGTGGTCAAGCGCGTGGCGCAGCAGGCGCGCTGGGCGCGCGAGCGCGGCCAGCAGCCGGGGCAGGGCCGGCAGCAGCCGGCCCGCCGCTACGAGGAGGCCCCGGCGGCCGCACCTGCCCCGGCGCAGACGGGCGGTCCGGCGCTGAACCTGCGCAGTCCGGCGCACCGTACGGAGCGGGAGCTGCTCAAGCTGGCGCTCCAGCGGCCGGCCCTGGTCTCCCCCGCCTTCGACGCGTACGGGGCGGACGAGTTCACGGCCCCGCCGTACGCGGCGGTCCGCCAGGCCATCCAGGACGCGGGCGGCGCCGCCCAGGGCACCGAGGACTACCTGGCCCGGGTGCGCGAGGCGGCCCCCAACGACACGGTGCGCGCGCTGGTGACGGAGCTGGCGGTGGAGGCCATCCACGCGAAGACGGTGGACGAGGTGTACGCGGGGGTCCAGCTGGTCCAGGTCCGGCTGCGGGCGGTGGACCGGCGGGTCCACGAGATCCAGGGCCAGCTGGCGCGGCTCGGCCCGCAGGCCCCGCCGGAGCAGCTCGCGGCGGTGCAGCAGGAGCTGTGGGTCCTCCAGCAGTACGGCCAACGCCTCCGCAACCGGGGCGCGGAGGGGCTGTAGCCCCGGGAGCCTGCGGACCCACTCCCCGCCCGGGGGGCGTGCCTGCGGCGCTGCTCCCCGCCCCGCAGGGCCGGCCACCCCCGCCGGGCTACCTCCGCAGCCAGTCGCCGCCGGGGATCTCGCGGCCCGACAGGGCGAGCCGCCCGGCCAGCGGCGCGGCCGCGAGGTACACCCAGGCCCGTACCCGGCTCCCGTCCCTCCGGACGGCCTCCCGCGCGACCCGGTCGTACACGTTGCGCGGACTGCCCGGCCCGACGTACTCCTCCAGCAGGTCCAGCGCCTCCAGCAGCTCCCCGTACGCCTCCGCCGCCGGCGTGATCAGCTCCCCCGCTATCCCCGACCCCGACCCCGACCCCGCCCGCTCCACCGCGTACGGGTACCCCGGCCCCTCGTACAGCACCGCCCCCGGCAACCGCGCCGGCTCCTCGGCGGCGGTGCGGCCCCGCAGGAACAGCCGGTGGTTGGCCTCGCCGGGCCGCAGCGTCCCGTACACGAAG
>NZ_JZWV01000103.1 GCF_000966975.1 Streptomyces katrae
CCCGTACACGAAGAACGGCAGGACGCCGCCCGATCCCGGCCGATCGACCGATGCCACGAGCCCCTCCTTCGACTACACCGGACCTGCCCGGGCCGGGCCGAAAGGCCCCTCTTTCCCGTGCACCCCCACCGTACGCACCGCTGTTACACAATCTCCCGGTCGCTGTGACGGTCGCCGGTTACCGTCCGATTCATCCCCTTTCCTCACCCCCACGGTTCCGTTCCCATGTCGCGATCCCCCCGCCCCACCGCCGCCGCGGCACCGGCCCTCGCGGCCCTTGCCGCCCTCGCCGCCCTCGCGGGCTGCGCCGCACCCGGCGGGCTGGCCGCGGGGGAGCCCGTGGCCCCGGCGTCCCCGCAGCCCCAGCCGCAGGCCCTGTGGCCCGCCTGGGCCGACGACTCCCCGAAGTCCCCCGGGGCGGCGACCGGCACCCGGCAGCCCCCGCCGGCACCGCTGGCGGACGCCCCCGAGGTGGGTGCCGGAGGGCTGACGGCGGTGAAGGCGGCCGATGTCGTCAAGGCCGACCCGCGCATGCGGCTGTTCGCCGAGAAGGGGACCATCAACTCCCCCGGCCGGTCCGGGATCCGCCCGCCGGTCTACCTGGACCTCACGGGGGACGGGCAGCAGGAGCTGATCGTCGCCGCCGACACCGAGACCGGCCGCACCGCACTGACCGTGTACGCGGCCCGGGGCAAGCGGATCGTGCCCGTCCTGTTCACCCTCGGGCGGCGGATGGCCGCCGAGTCCCTGGGCCAGGACCTGCTGATCCGCACCGCCCCCGACGACGGCTCGGAGCAGGCCGTCCGCTACCGCTGGGACGGAGAGCGGATGACCGTGGTCAACGAGGAGCGGCGCTACAACAAGACCCTCCCCGCCCCCTCCTCCGGCGGGTCCGCGCCGGAAGCGGACCACGGCGCCGGGGGCGCCCGGTGAGGCGGCTGCCGGCCCGCTGCCGGCGGCTGCTGCGGGCCCTCGGGCTGCGCTGGAAGATCGCCGCGCTGCTGGCGGCCGGCTGTTCGCTCGTCGCGGTCACCATCGGGGTCCTGATCTACGAGGCCCGGGTGCGCCAGGTGTCGGACGCGGCCCGCAAGGGCGCGACCGAGCAGCTGGTCCGCGTACGGCAGGTGTACGAGCTGACGGGCCGCCTCGACTACGACAAGGTGGGCGAGGCCGACGCCCGGCTCGACTGCCCCGAGGTGCCCCAGGAGCTGCGCGCGGCGGCCCTGGACGGCCTCCGCACCACCTACCTCGACCTCTCGGGTCCGGATCCGGCGGTGTGGGCGGCGCGGCCGGTGGGCGGCGGGCACGTGCTGTCGGTGCGGCGCTCCCTGGCCGGGGAACGGGCCGAGCTGGAGGAGCTGGACGCCCAGCTGGTCGCCTCCGGGACCGGGGTGGTGGCGCTGGCGGCGGTCGGCGGGGCCCTGATGGCGAGCCGGCTGAGCAAGGATCTGCGGTGGCGAGCCGGCTGAGCAAGGACCTGCGGGCGGCGGCCGAGACGGCCCGGCGGATCAGCGCGGGCGACCTGGACGCCCGGATCGGGCCGTCCGGGGCCCCGGGCAGCCGCGACGAGGTGGCCGAACTGTCCTCGGCGGTCGACACGATGGCGGCGAGCCTGCAGCGGCGGCTGGAGGCGGAGCAGCGGTTCACGGCGGACGTGGCGCACGAGCTGCGGACCCCGCTGACGGGACTGCACACGGCGGCCGAGCTGCTGCCCGCGGGGCGGCCGACGGAGCTGGTGCGGGACCGGGTCGCGGCCCTGCGGACGCTGACGGAGGACCTGCTGGAGGTGGCCCGGCTGGACGCGAACCGGGAGGAGGCCCGGCTGGAGGCGCAGCCGCTGGGGCCCCTGGTGGTCTCGATCGTGCGGCGGTCGGGGGTGGCGGCCGAGGTGTCGGGCGCCGCGGAGCCGGAGGAGGGCGGCACGTGGGTGCGTACCGATGCCCGGCGGCTGGAGCGGATCCTGACGAACCTGCTGGTCAACGCCCGTCGGCACGGCCAGGGCCGGATTGCGGTGACGGTGTCCGGGGCCGAGGTGACCGTCCGGGACCAGGGGCCGGGTTTCCCGGAGAGCCTGCTGCGGGAGGGGCCGCAGCGGTTCATGACCGGCGCGGCCGAGCGGGGCCAGGGCACGGGGCTGGGGCTGACGATCGCCTTCGGGCAGGCCCAGGTGATCGGCGCCGGGGTGCGCCTGTGGAACCCCGCCGACGGGGGCGCGGCGGCGACGGTGACCCTGCCGGAGGTCTGAGCGGACCGGTTTTCACCCGGACGGGGTGGGGGTGCACGGATGGCCGCGCAGGGCCTCTGGCCTGGGCGGATGCCCTCCCCAGGGGCACGCCGGCCGGGATCTGACGACGGGTCAGCAGGCGGCCGCCGGGCGGCCCGGTTTTCCTCGAGACACGACCCCGTGTCCCCTGGAGTGACCCATGCGCCGCAGGACCGCCCACGCGCTGACCGCCGCCGCGCTGACCGCCGGCGCCTTCGCCGGCCCGGTCGCGGGAGCGGTGGCCGCGGCGGACCTCGGCATGCCCCCCTTCGCGCCCGGGGACTTCGCCGTACTGGAGGTCTGGCCGAAGTCCGCCGTACCGGGCACCACGGTCACCGTGAACACCAAGGCCTGCGGGCCGGGCAGCCATGCCGAGGGCGATGCCACCACCGTGGGCGGGGGCCGGTTCAAGCTGACCCCGGGCACCCACAAGGAGGTCGTGGCCGGCCAGTTCCAGGTCGCCCGGGACATCCGCCCCGGCACGTACGGCATCGGCGCCACCTGCGCCGACGGCAAGTTCGCCACCGGCGACCTGGTCGTCACCGAGCACGGCCCCCAGGGGCACGTGCGCACCGGGGTGGGCGGTGGCACGACCACCACCGCCGCCGACCCGGCCAAGATCACGGCGGGAGCGGCAGTGCTGGCCGCGGCCGCCGTCGGCGGTACCTGGCTCCTGCGTCGCCGGGCGAGCGGCACGCGGAGCTGACGGGCGCCCACCGCGGCTGCGGCCGCGGTCCGACCGGTACCGCCCCCCGTCGCCCGCCCCGCGAGGTCCCCCCGTTCGCGGGGCCGGGCGACGGCCACCGCTGTCAACGGCGAGACAAGGGGGTACGAGGCATGGCCGGCTTCCCGGGATCCCGGGCCCTCCCCGCCCTCCGGCTCATCGCCCGGGGACACCACCGCCGAGCCCCCCGCCAGGACCACGGCATGCGTCCCGGCGCGCCGGGGCCCCGGGGGCGGGCCGGGCTGGTGGCGCTGGCCGCGTGCGTCGGCGTATGGCTCGTCAGCAGCGGTTCCGGCGAAACCGTACGGCCGCCGCTGCCCTCCCCCGCCGACGCCCTGAGCGCGCAGGCCCTCTACCCCGGGAGCATCGACCCGCTCCCCGGATCCCCGCCGACCCGGATCCGGATCCCGTCCATCCACGTGGACGCCCCGCTCACCGGGCTCGGCCTCGAACGCGACGGCAGCCTGGAGGTGCCGCCTCCGGCCCGGGGCGACCTCGCGGGCTGGTACCGGGACGGGACCGCCCCGGGCGCGACGGGCACCGCCGTGATCGCCGGCCACGTGGACAACGCGAGCGGCCCGGCCGTCTTCTACCACCTGGGCGCCCTGCACCGGGGCGCCTCGATCGAGGTCGCCCGCACGGACGGGCGTACGGCGGTGTTCACCGTCCACGCGGTCGAGGTGTACGACGCGAAGTCCTTCCCCGACCACCGCGTCTACGGCCCCTCACCGCGCGCCGAGCTGCGGGTGATCACCTGTGGCGGCGGTTTCTCCCCGCGCACCGGATATCAGGGCAACGTGGTCGTCTTCGCCCATCTCACCGGGACGCACTGAAACCGGACACCCCGCCGCCCCGGTCAAGATCATCGGGTTGCAGAATGTCCCGCATGTCGATAACGAACACGCCCACGACAGCCTCGGTCGACGACGCCGCGGACATCAGCCGCAGCCTGGCCCGCGCCTTCGCCGACGACCCGATGATGTGCTGGTTCTTCCCCGACGAGGCCACGCGCGAGGAGCGCATGGTCCGGTACTTCGCGACGCTCCTCACCCGGCACTACGGCCGCCACGGCGTGTGCGAGCGCACCGGCCTGGCCGCCGCCTTCTGGGTGGCGCCGGACGGCCGCGCCCTTCCCGACGAGGAGACCCTGGACGAGCTCGCCACGGTGCTCGGCGACCGGGCGGGGGTGTTCCGGGAGGGCATCCTGGCGGCCGCCGAACACGCGCCCCCGGAGGACCACTGGTACCTGGCGGTGCTCGGCGCCGACCCGGCCGGCCAGGGCCAGGGGCACGGGGCCGCGCTGCTGCGCTCGGGCCTGGCGAAGGCCGACGCGGCGGGCCTGCCCGTCTACCTGGAGTCCTCCAAGGAATCCAATGTGCCCTTCTACGAGCACTTCGGCTTCACCCTGCTCGGCGAGGCCCGGCTGCCCGGCGGCGGACCCACCCTGTGGGTGATGCGCCGCGCCCCGCAGGCGGCCTGATCCGGCAAGGGCGGGCGCGGGCCCACCGGTTCCCGCGCCCGCTCAGCCCCACTGCTCCAGGCCGAGCTTGACCACCAGCGCGCCGACCACGGTCAGCAGCACGCCGCGGACGAACCCGCTGCCCTTCTTGAGCGCCATCCGGGCACCGACCATGCCCCCGGCGAGGTTGAACACGGCCATCAGCGCGGCCAGCTGCCAGAACACCATCCCCTGGTAGGCGAACATCGCGAGCGCCCCGGCGTTGGTGCAGCAGTTGACGATCTTCGCGGTGGCGGAGGCGGTGACCAGGTCGAGGTGGAGCAGGGCGGTCAGGGCCAGCACCAGGAACGTGCCGGTGCCGGGCCCGATGAGGCCGTCGTAGAAGCCGATGCCCAGGCCGGCGAGGGCGATCGTGAGCAGGACCCGCTGCCGGGAGACGGGCGAGGCGGAGGGGGCGGCACCGAAGCCCGGCTTGAAGATCACGACGGCGGCGACCACCACGAGCACACCCATGATGAGCGGCCGCATCGTGTCCTTGCTGATCCCGCCGGCGAGGGCGGCCCCGCCCACCGACCCGGCGAGCGCGGCCAGCCCGATCCGTACGGCGAGCTTCACGTCCACGGGGGTCTTGCGCACGTAGGTGACGGCGGCCCCGGCCGTCCCGACGATGGCCACCGCCTTGTTGGTCCCGAGGACGGCGGCCGGCTGGGCGTGCGGGAGGCCGAGCAGCAGGGCGGGCAGGAGCAGGAGTCCGCCGCCGCCCACCACCGCGTCGATCCAGCCGGCCGCCGCGGCTGCCACGCACAGCACGATGATCATGGTCGTTGATATGTCAGGCACGCACCCGACCCTAGGGAGCGGATCCGAGCACGTCCCACCGGTCCGGGGAAAGTTGCGCGAAGCTTGAGGTTCACGGACCCTCACCGGCCGCCCGGGCGGGCGCTGAGGGCGGCGTTCCGTCCGGGTAACAGGAGCGATGCGGCCGGGAAACAGCCGCCCCGCACGCTCGTTCCATGACCTCGGAACAGCGTGTGGTGGTGATCGGCGGCGGCCTGGCGGGCCTGCGGCTCGCCGCACGGCTGGGACCGGCCGCGGCGGTGACCGTCCTCGGCGAGGAGTCCCACGCCCCCTACAACCGGGTCCTGCTGGCGGAGGTGCTGGCCGGCCGGTACACCCCCGACGTGGCCGCGCTGCCGGCCCCCGGACCGGTGCTGCGGCGGGGGGTGCGGGCGGTACGGATCGACCGCGACGTCCGCCGGGTGCACTGCGACGACGGCACGGCGCCGGAGTACGACGTCCTCGTGCTGGCCACCGGCTCGAACCCGGTCCTGCCGCCGCTGCGCGGGCTGTTCCCGCCCGGCGGCGGGGAACTCCCCGAGGGGGTGCACGCGTTCCGCACCATGGACGACTGCCTCGCCCTGGACGCGGCCGTACGTCCGGGCGTACGCGCGGTGGTGATCGGCGGCGGCCTCCTCGGCGTCTCCGCGGCCCGTGCGCTGGCGGCCCGGGGGGCCCATGTGGTGCTCGCCCAGCAGGCGGAGCGGCTGATGGAGCGCCAGCTGGACGCCGATTCCGCTGCGCTGCTGCGGGAGCACCTCGCGGGGCTCGGCGTGGAGATCCACACCGAGTGCCGCGTCAGGGGCCTGACGACCACGCCTGCGGCGGGGCTCACCACGGCCCCGCCGGCGTTCGAGGCGCTGGGGGTACC
>NZ_JZWV01000104.1 GCF_000966975.1 Streptomyces katrae
GCGGGGCGGGGAGACGGCTCCGCGCAGCGGCCACCGGCACACCGCCCGGCCAGGGCCACCGCGTCACCGGGGTGGAACTCGCGGACGGCTACCGCCTGGCGGCCGACGTCGTCGTCCTCGCCTGCGGCGTCCGCCCCCGAACCGGACTCGCCCGGGCGGCCGGCCTGGAGG
Organism: Streptomyces katrae; assembly: GCF_000966975.1. Lineage (GTDB taxonomy): Bacteria > Actinomycetota > Actinomycetes > Streptomycetales > Streptomycetaceae > Streptomyces > Streptomyces katrae. The sequence continues at coordinate 172 of NZ_JZWV01000104.1, forward strand.
TCCGCAAGGGGATCGTGGTGGACGACCGGCTGCGCACCAGCGACCCGTACGTCCACGCCATCGGCGACTGCGCCGAGCACGCCGGCCGGGTGTACGGCCTGGCCGGCCCCGCCCTGGAGCAGGCCGACGCGCTCGCCGCCGTCCTCACCGGCTCCCCGACGGAGTACACCGGCACCCGCGCCCTGACCCGCCTCACCCTCGGCGGCGCCGGCCGCCCCCTCGACCTCGCCGCCTTCGGCGACCCCACCCCGCTCCCCGGCGACGACGTGGTCCGCCTCGCCGACGCCACCCGCCGCACCTACCGCAAGGTCGTCCTGCGCGGCGGCCGGCTCGTCGGCGGGGTCCTGCTCGGCGAACTCTCCACCGTGGGCGCCCTGGCCCGCACCTGGGAGGGCGAAGAGTCCCTGGACGCCCCGCACGACACGTTCCACCTGCTCACCGACGACGGAGGCCACTGAGATGACCGAGCCCCTGCCCGCGATCGTGCTCATCGGGCACGGCATGGTCGGCCAGCGCTACCTGGAGGCGCTCGCCGAACGCGGGGCCACCGCCACGCACCGCGTCACGGTGCTCTGCGAGGAGCCCCGGCCCGCCTACGACCGGGTGCACCTCAGCTCGTACTTCTCCGGCAGCAGCCCCGAGGAGCTCTCCCTCACCCCGGCCGGCTTCATGGCGGAGCACGGCATCGAGCTGCACCTGGGCGACCCCGCCGAGTCCGTCGACCG
>NZ_JZWV01000105.1 GCF_000966975.1 Streptomyces katrae
GGCCCGTACGGTCACCTCCCGCTCCGGGCGCGTCTTCCCGTACGACGTCCTCGTCCTGGCCACCGGCAGCTACCCCTTCGTCCCGCCCGTCCCCGGCAAGGACGCCCCGGGCTGCTTCGTCTACCGCACCATCGAGGACCTCCGCGCCATCGAGGAGTACGCCAGGACCTGCACGACCGGCGCCGTCGTCGGCGGCGGCCTCCTCGGGCTGGAGGCGGCCGGCGCCCTCCAGGGGCTCGGACTGTCCACGCACATCGTGGAGTTCGCGCCCCGGCTGATGCCCGTCCAGGTGGACGAGGGCGGCGGCGCGGCCCTGCTGCGCACCATCGAGGGCATGGGCCTGACCGTGCACACGGGCGTCGGCACGCAGGCGGTGCTGACCGGCGACGACGGCTCCGTCACCGGGATGAGCCTCTCGGACGGATCGGCGCTCGACACCGAACTCGTCGTCTTCTCCGCCGGGGTCCGCCCCCGCGACCAGCTCGCCCGCGAGTGCGGCCTGGCCGTCGGCGAACGCGGGGGGATCTCCGTCGACGCCCGCTGCCGCACCTCCGACCCCCGCGTGTACGCCATCGGCGAGTGCGCGCAGGCCGTCGACGGCCGGGTCTACGGCCTGGTCGGGCCCGGCTACGAGATGGCCGGGACCGCCGCCGAGGACCTGCTGGGCCGCGAGCGGGAGTTCACCGGGGCCGACCTGTCCACCAAGCTGAAGCTGCTCGGCGTGGACGTGGCCTCCTTCGGCGACGCGCACGGCACGGCCGAGGGCAGCCTGGACGTGGTCTGGTCCGACTCCCGCTCCGGGATCTACAAGAAGCTCGTCATGTCCGCCGAGGGCGTCCTGCTCGGCGGGGTGCTGGTCGGCGACGCCGAGGCGTACGGGCTGCTGCGCCCGCTCACCGGCAGCGTCCCGCCGGTCGCCCCGGAGCAGCTGGTGCTGCCCGCCGGGCTGGGCCCCGCCACGCAGCCGGGCCCGTCCGCGCTGCCCGACACGGCGGTGATCTGCTCCTGCCACAACGTCACCAAGAAGGCCGTCACCGCCTGCTCCACCCTGCCCGAGGTCAAGAAGCGCACCAAGGCCGGGACCGGCTGCGGCGGCTGCCTCAAGGTGATCGGCCAGCTCCTGCCGCCCGCCGCCGACCCGGGCCTGTGCGGCTGTTTCGCGTACACCCGGGCGGAGCTGTACGAGATCGTCCGCACCCGGCGGCTCGCCTCGTACCGGGAGCTCCTCGACGGGCACGGCCGGCCGGAGGCCCGGGGCGGCGAGGGCTGCGAGGTCTGCAAGCCCGCCGTGGGCTCGATCATCGCCTCCCTCGCCCCCGCCGTGGGCGCCAGCGGCTACGTCCTCGACGGGGAGCAGGCCGCCCTCCAGGACACCAACGACCACTTTCTGGCGAACCTGCAGCGCAACGGCTCGTACTCGGTCGTCCCGCGCATCCCGGGCGGCGAGATCACCCCGGAGAAGCTGATCGTGATCGGTGAGGTGGCCCGCGACTTCGGCCTCTACACGAAGATCACCGGCGGCCAGCGCATCGACCTGTTCGGGGCGAGCGTGGACCAGCTGCCCGCGATCTGGGCCCGGCTGGTCGACGCCGGCTTCGAGTCGGGGCACGCGTACGGGAAGGCCCTGCGGACGGTGAAGTCCTGCGTGGGGCAGACCTGGTGCCGCTACGGGGTCCAGGACAGCGTGCGGATGGCCATCGACCTGGAGCTGCGCTACCGGGGCCTGCGCGCCCCGCACAAGCTGAAGTCGGCGGTGTCCGGCTGCACCCGCGAGTGCGCGGAGGCGCAGAGCAAGGACTTCGGGGTCATCGCGACGGCCAACGGCTGGAACCTCTACGTCGGCGGCAACGGCGGGGCCGTCCCGCGCCACGCGGACCTGCTCGCGCAGGACCTGTCGGAGGCCGAACTCGTCCGCCTCATCGACCGGTTCCTGATGTTCTACATCCGCACCGCCGACCGGCTGGAGCGGACCTCCGTGTGGCTGGAGCGGCTGGAGGGGGGCCTGGACCACCTGCGGGACGTGGTGGTGCACGACTCGCTCGGGCTGTGCGCGGAGCTGGAGTCGCTGATGGCCGAGCACGTGGCGCACTACCGCGACGAGTGGGCGGAGACGCTGCGGGACCCGGAGCGGCTGCGGCGGTTCGTGTCCTTCGTGAACGCGCCCGGCGCCCCCGACCCGACCGTGAGGTTCGTGCCCGAGCGCGGCCAGGTCAAGCCCGACCTGGCGGTCCTGACCATGGGAGGTCCTGTCCGATGACCGTCGAACTGCGGGTGGCGGAAGGCTGGCTGACGGTGTGCGAGCTGTCGTCCCTCGTCCCCGGGCGCGGGGTGGCGGCGCTGCTCCCGGACGGGTCCCAGGCGGCGGTGTTCGTCGACCGGGCGGGGCGCCCCTACGCGATCGGCAACCAGGACCCCTTCACCGGCGCGCAGGTGCTCTCGCGCGGGCTGGTGGGCTGGGCGGCGGGGCGGGCGTTCGTGGCGTCGCCGCTGCTGAAGCAGCGCTTCGACCTGGAGTCGGGACGCTGCCTGGACGACGAGGAGGTGGCGGTCCGGACGTACCCGGTGCGGACCGCCACGGCCTCGTAGGCGGACGGTCAGCCCTGGACCATGGCCGGGTCCATCCACATGATCTCCCAGGTGTGGCCGTCGAGGTCGTCGAAGGCGCGGCCGTACATGACGCCGTGGTCCTGGGCGGGACGGGGCTCCGTGGCCCCGGCCGCCAGGGCCCCGTCGACCAGCTCGTCCACCGCGGCGCGGCTCTCGGCGCTGAGGCAGAGCAGCACCTCGGAGGTGGTCCGCGCGTCAGCGATGGCCTTGTGGGTGAAGTCCTTGTAGCGGGCCTCGGTCAGGAACATCGCGACGATGCTGTCGCTGATGGGCATGGCGGCGCAGTTCTCGTCGGTGAACTGGGCATTGAAGGAGTAGCCCAGCTTGCCCCAGAACGCCTTGGTGGCCTCCAGGTCGCTGACGGGCAGGTTGACGAAGATCATGGTGGAGGACATCCCGGTGTCTCTTCTCTCTGCTGGGGCGTGACGCGCGGCGCGCCTGCTCCGTTCGTTGCTGTCGAGGGGTAGACCGGGGCCGCGGCGCGAACTCATCGGCCCGCGCGGGATTTTCTTCAACTTTTTTCCACGGACCGCGAAACCGCAGGTCGGAGCCGGTTCCGGGGCGGCGGCCGGAGGGGCCGCCGCCCTGGTGAACCGATCCTTCAGGAGACCACCGCGCCGCCCTTGAGGAGGGCCGCGCCCAGCGGGGTGACCGTGTGCAGGACCGCGTTGCCGTGGCGCAGGGTGGTCACCAGGCCCGCCTCGCGCATCACGCAGGCGTGCTGGCTCGCCGAGGCCAGGGAGACCCCGGCGCGGCGGGCCAGTTCGCTGGTGGTGGCCCCGTCGCCGATGGCGCGCAGCACGACGGAGCGGGTGTGGCCCACCAGCTTGCCCAGGGTGCGCTGGCGCTGCTCCTCCGGCCGGGCGGCCTCCCCGCCGGCGCCGGCCGGGGCCAGCTGGGCGGCGGCCGGGTAGACGAGCACGGGCGGCAGCTCCGGGTCGTGGAGGGTCACCGCGGTGCGCCGGCAGAAGAACGACGGCTGGAGCAGCAGCCCGCGCCCCCGCAGCCGTACGTCCCGGTCCACCGGGTACTCGCACTCCAGCACCGGGGCCCGCCAGCGCAGCATCGGCGGCAGGGAGGCCAGCAGCTCGTCCGCGCCCCCGTCGAGGAGGGCGCGGCCGCGTGCGGCCCGCTCGGCCTCGATCTGGGCCTGGATGTGGGTCCAGTAGGGCTCCACGGCCGCCCGGTGGTAGCCGCGCAGCTCGCCCAGCAGCCGGGGCAGGTGCTTGGTGCCGCCGTCCATGAACTCCCGCAGCCGGGCCGGCGGCGGGGTCCCGAAGGCCGCGCCGAAGCCCGCGCCGGCGCCCGCGCCCACGAGGGAGAGCTCGTGGCGCAGCCGGTCCGCGGAGAGCGCGCGCAGGGCGTCGAGGCCGACGTCCCACCCGTACTGGCCCTCGGAGGGGGTCAGGAAATCGGGGAAATAGCCGCGAGCCGGTATGAGCGCGCTCAGCAGCCTTGTTTCACCATTCAACCGGCTCCGGGCTTCCGTACGCCATTCGCCGAACAGCCGGGCGTCACGCCGGTCTCTTAAGCGATGAAAACTAAGAATCGTTTCCCACAACGCATCGGGACGCCCTGCCATCCGTACGCGTGCCAGGTCCACTCCAGTGAAATGGATACGAAGCACCGAACCCCCACCTGTGCAACCGCAATCCCCCCGCCCCATGAGTATGCATGCCGTCACACGTGGTCACCACGCCCTTTCGGCCACAGTTGAAACCCCTTTCGGCAGGGGCGTGACAAGCGAAATCCTGTACTCCGCCAGGCACACTCCGGCGCGACCGAAACGCTCCGTGAAGGCCGTGGGGGGCTTTGCGGGGCCTGGCGGTCGGTCGCACCGGGAAGCGCCGACGTGCCTGGTGATAGGCGGCAGGCGGCGGACGGGTGGGGATCCGTCCGCCGCCTGGCGCCGTAATGACTTCGTTGAATATGAGAGAAACCCGGCCGGTGTTGGGCCTGAGGGGCTCGGGCCCGGGGCTTCCGAATAGTGGGAAGCGCCCGCCCCCGGCAGTCAGGGAACCGGGGGCGGGCGCTGTCGGGGGGCCGGGCTCAGCGGCTGTCGGAGCCCTTGGCCTCGGCGGCGGCACGGCCGGCCTCCAGGCGCGCCACCGGGATCCGGAACGGCGAGCAGGAGACGTAGTCGAGGCCGACCTCGTGGAAGAAGTGCACCGACTCGGGGTCGCCGCCGTGCTCGCCGCAGACGCCGAGCTTGAGGTCCGGGCGGGTGGCCCGGCCCTGCTTGACCGCGTGGCGCACGAGGGAGCCGACGCCGTCCTTGTCGATGGTCTCGAAGGGCGAGACCCCGAAGATGCCCTTCTCCAGGTAGGCGGTGAAGAAGCTGGCCTCGACGTCGTCGCGGGAGAAGCCCCACACCGTCTGGGTCAGGTCGTTCGTGCCGAAGGAGAAGAACTGCGCGGCCTCGGCGATCTGGGCGGCGGTCAGCGCGGCGCGCGGCAGCTCGATCATCGTGCCGACGGTCAGCTTGAGGCTGGTACCGGTCGCGGCCTCGACCTCGGCGATGATCGCGTCGGCCTCCTCGCGGACGATCTCCAGCTCCTGGACGGTGCCGACGAGCGGGACCATGATCTCGGCGCGGGGGTCGCCCTTGGCGTTCTTGCGCTCGGCGGCGGCCTCGGCGATCGCGCGGACCTGCATGGCGAACAGGCCGGGGATGACCAGGCCGAGGCGGACGCCGCGCAGACCCAGCATCGGGTTCTGCTCGTGCAGCTTGTGCACGGCCTGGAGCAGGCGCAGGTCGTTCTCGTTGGCGTCCTTGCGGGACTCGGCGAGGGCGACGCGCACCGACAGCTCGGTGATGTCGGGCAGGAACTCGTGCAGCGGCGGGTCCAGGAGGCGGACGGTGACGGGCAGGCCGTCCATCGCCTCGAACAGCTCGACGAAGTCCTTCTTCTGCAGCGGCAGGAGGGCACTGAGTGCCTCCTCGCGCTCGGAGTCGGTGTCCGCGAGGATCAGGCGCTCGACCATCTCGCGGCGCTCGCCGAGGAACATGTGCTCGGTGCGGCACAGGCCGATGCCCTGGGCGCCGAAGCGGCGGGCGCGCAGCGCGTCCTCGGCGTTGTCGGCGTTGGCGCGCACCCGCAGGCGGCGGACGCGGTCGGCGTAGGCCATGATCCGGTGCACGGCGCCGACGAGCTCGTCGGCGTCGTCGGCACCGGCGTGCATGCGGCCCTCGAAGTACTCGACGACCGGGGACGGTACGACGGGTACCTCGCCGAGGTAGACCTTGCCGGTGGAGCCGTCGATGGAGACGACGTCGCCCTCTTCGATGACCTGCCCGCCGACCGTCATCCGGCGGCGCTTGGTGTCGACGTCGAGGTCCTCGGCGCCGCAGACGCAGGTCTTGCCCATGCCGCGGGCGACGACGGCGGCGTGCGAGGTCTTGCCGCCGCGCGAGGTCAGGATGCCCTCGGAGGCGATCATGCCGTCGAGGTCGTCGGGGTTGGTCTCGCGGCGGATCAGGATGACCTTCTCGCCGGAGCGGGACCACTTGACGGCCGTGTAGGAGTCGAAGACGGCCTTGCCGACCGCCGCGCCCGGGGAGGCGGCGATGCCGCGGCCCAGCAGGGTGGTCTCGGCGCCCTCGTCGAAGCGGGGGAACATCAGCTGCGCCAGCTGGGCGCCGCTGACCCGCTGGAGGGCCTCGGCCTCGTCGATCAGGCCCTGGTCCACGAGCTGGGTGGCGATGCGGAAGGCGGCGCCGGCGGTGCGCTTGCCGACGCGGGTCTGGAGCATCCACAGCTGGCCGCGCTCGATGGTGAACTCGATGTCGCAGAGATCCTTGTAGTGGGTCTCCAGCTTCGTCATGATCGCCATGAGCTGGTCGTACGAGGCCTTGTCGATGGCCTCCAGGTCCGCGAGCGGGACGGTGTTGCGGATGCCCGCGACGACGTCCTCGCCCTGGGCGTTCTGCAGGTAGTCGCCGTAGACGCCGGCGTGGCCGGTGGCGGGGTCGCGGGTGAAGGCGACGCCGGTGCCCGAGTCGGGGCCGAGGTTGCCGAAGACCATGGAGCAGACGTTGACGGCGGTGCCCAGGTCGCCGGGGATGCGCTCCTGGCGGCGGTAGAGCTTGGCGCGGTCGGTGTTCCAGGAGTTGAAGACGGCCTCGACGGCGAGGTCGAGCTGCTCGCGGGCGTCCTGCGGGAACTCCCGGCCGGCCTCCTTCGAGACGATCTTCTTGAAGGCCTTGACGAGCTTCTTGAGGTCGGCGGCGTCGAGGTCGGTGTCGACGGTGACCTTCTTGGCGGCCTTGGCCTCGTCGAGGGCTTCCTCGAAGAGCTCGCCCTCGACGCCGAGGACGGTCTTGCCGAACATCTGGATCAGGCGGCGGTACGAGTCCCACGCGAAGCGCTCGTTGTCGGCCTGGGCGGCGAGGCCGACCACGGACTCGTCGGAGAGGCCGATGTTGAGGACCGTGTCCATCATGCCGGGCATGGAGAACTTCGCACCGGAGCGCACGGAGACCAGGAGCGGGTCGTCCGACTGGCCGAGCTTCTTGCCCATCTTCGTCTCGAGGGCGGCGAGGTGCGCGCTGACCTCGTCGCGCAGCGCGGCCGGGGCCGTGCCGCTCTCGAGGTAGACCTTGCAGGCCTCGGTGGTGATGGTGAAGCCGGGAGGGACCGGGAGACCGAGGTTGGTCATCTCGGCGAGGTTGGCCCCCTTGCCGCCGAGAAGGTCCTTGAGGTCCCGGTTGCCCTCGGTGAAGTCGTAGACGAACTTCTGATCTTTGTTTTCCGACACGGGTCTCGACTCCTCGAGGACTCGGGTGGCTGCCCTGACGGCCAGGAACATACCCAGATCGAAGGCTTATCGGTACGTCCACTTGGCGGTCATAGGGCTGTAACCACCCGTGCGCCACCGTATCGAAAGTAACCGGTCGGTAATGAGAACCTACGAAGTGCGTTCACATCCCGAAGGGTGAGGGCCCCAGAGAGGCTTGATCCCGCTCGGATGAGCGATCATCGATACATTTGCGTTCAAGTCTTGAACGCACAAAGGGTGGCACCCAGTGCCACCCTTTGAAAGTCTTACCCGTGACTTACGCGCTCATCTGAGCGAAACCTCTCCCATGCGTGGCGTATATCACGCACCGCGGAGGGCGATTTGTCAGCCTCCGGACGTGTCCAGCTCGGCGTCCTCGCTCACACCGGCGCAGTCGTACGGATCCTTCAGCCAGCCGTCCGGCAGGACAACCCGGTTGTTTCCGGACGTCCGGCCGCGCGGTCCGTCCGCACTCTCGGGCCACGCCTGGTCCAGGTCGAGCTCGCTCAGATGAGCGTCCAGTTCGGCCAGGGAGGAGACGACCGCCAGCTTCCCGCGCATCTCGGACCCGACGGAGAACCCCTTGAGGTACCAGGCGACGTGCTTACGGAAGTCGATCACCCCGCGCGCCTCGTCCCCGATCCACTCCCCCAGCAGCTGGGCGTGGCGCAGCATGGTGCGCTTGACCTCGCGCAGCGTGGGCTTGTGGAAGTCCTCGGGGCGGCCCTCGAAGGCCGCCACCAGGTCGTTGAAGAGCCACGGACGGCCCAGGCAGCCACGTCCGACGACCACGCCGTCGCAGCCGGTCTCGCGGACCATGCGGAGCGCGTCCTCGGCGCACCAGATGTCGCCGTTGCCGAGCACCGGGATCTCCGGCACGTGCTCCTTGAGGCGGGCGATGGCCTCCCAGTCGGCGGTGCCGCCGTAGTGCTGGGCGGTGGTGCGGCCGTGCAGGGCGATGGCGGTGACCCCCTCCTCGACGGCGATCCGGCCGGCGTCGAGGTAGGTGAGGTGGTCGTCGTCGATGCCCTTGCGCATCTTCATGGTCACCGGCAGGTCGCCGGCGCCCGCGACGGCCTCGCGGAGGATGGCGCGCAGCAGGTGGCGCTTGTAGGGCAGGGCCGAGCCGCCGCCCTTGCGGGTGACCTTGGGGACCGGGCAGCCGAAGTTGAGGTCGATGTGGTCGGCGCGGTCCTCCTCGACGATCATGCGGACCGCCTTGCCGACCGTCACGGGGTCCACCCCGTACAGCTGAATCGACCGCGGCTTTTCGGTCTCGTCGAAGTGGATCAGCTGCATGGTCTTCTCGTTGCGCTCGACCAGGGCGCGGGTCGTGATCATCTCGCTGACGAACAGCCCCTTGCCGCCCGAGAACTCGCGGCAGAGGGTCCGGAAGGGGGCATTGGTGATGCCGGCCATGGGCGCGAGCACCACCGGGGGCTGCACGGTGTGCGGGCCGATCGCGAGGGGGGCGGGAAGCGTGGTCATCCCCCCATTGTCCCGCAGCACCGTTCCCCGCTTGTTCGTACGATCGGCGGTATGCATCACATGAGTGGCGTGGATCACGGGAGCCGTCGGCACCGCCTGCTCGTCCTGGGCATCTGCTGCCTGAGCCTGCTGATCGTCAGCCTGGACAACACCGTCCTGAACGTGGCCCTGCCCGCGATGCGCCGCGAGTTCCACGCGTCGGTCTCGGGGATGCAGTGGACCATCGACGCGTACACCCTGGTCATCGCCTCGCTGCTGATACTGGCCGGGTCCACGGGGGACCGGATCGGGCGGCGGAAGGTCTTCGCCTGGGGGCTGGTGCTGTTCACGGCGGGATCGGTGCTGTGCTCCCTGGCACCCGGGCTGCACTGGCTGATCGCCTTCCGGATGGTCCAGGCCGTCGGCGGGGCCATGCTCAACCCCGTCGCCATGTCGATCATCACCAACACGTTCACCGACCCGAAGGAGCGCGCCCGCGCCATCGGCGTCTGGGGGGCGGTGGTCGGCATCTCCATGGCCGCCGGACCGCTGATCGGCGGGCTGCTGGTGGACTCGGTGGGCTGGCGGTCCATCTTCTGGGTCAACCTGCCGGTCGGACTCGTCGCCCTCGCGCTGACCCTGCGGTTCGTGCCGGAGTCCCGATCCGACCGGCCGCGCCGGCCGGACCCGGTGGGCCAGCTGCTGGTCGTGGTGCTGCTGGGCGGGGTGACGTACGCGATCATCGAGGCCCCGGCCGAGGGCTGGAACTCCCCGCCGATCCTGGCGTGCGCGCTGGGCGCGGCGGCCGCGCTGGGCGGGCTGCTGTTCTACGAGTCCCGGCGGACCGACCCGCTGATCGACCCCCGGTTCTTCCGCAGCGCCCCGTTCAGCGGGGCCACCGTGATCGCCGTGAGCACCTTCGCCTCGCTCTCCGGGTTCCTCTTCCTGACCACCCTGTACCTCCAGGAGGTGCGGGGGCTGAACGCGCTGGACGCGGGGCTGCACATGCTGCCGATGGCCGCGATGGCCTTCCTGTGCGCGCCGGTCTCCGGGCGGCTGGTCGCCAGCCACGGGCCGCGGCCCTCGCTGCTGGTGTCGGGGGTGGCCATGGGGGCGAGCGGACTGCTGTTCGCGGCGTTCTCGGCGGAGACGTCCACTCCGCTGATGTTCACCGGGTACGTGCTCTTCGGCATCGGCTTCGGCCTGGTCAACGCCCCGATCACCAATACGGCGCTGTCGGGGATGCCCCGCTCCCAGGCGGGGGTGGCGGCCGCGGTGGCCTCCACCAGCCGGCAGAAGCCGGCAGACCGGCGGGGCGCTGGGCGTCGCGGTGATAGGGGCGGTGCTCGCGGCCGGGACCTCGGGCGGCGCGGACTTCGCGACGGCGACCCGGCCCGCCTGGTGGATCATCACCGGCTGCGCGCTCCTGGTCCTGGTCCTCGGGGCCGTCACCACCGGCCCGTGGGCGCACGCCACCGCGCTGCGGACGGCGCGGGCCCTGGAGCCTTCGCCGGCCGCCGCCCCCTCCGCCCCGCCCGCCTCCCCGCCGGGGCAGGCTCCCGGCCACCGGACGGACGGCGGGCTGCCCCCGGCTCCCGGGCCGGCGCCGGCGGGCTGACGCCCCCGGGCCGGCCGCCCCTCCCGCAGCGCCGTTCCGTACCTCCGCCACCCCTACGGCTGACAGATATTGAAATCTGTCAGCCGTCATGCCATTGTTGTTTCCATGACGACGAACGAGAACACCTCCGCGCCCGCCACCATCCCCGCCGCACGCCGACTCGGCGCCACCGGCCCGTCGGTCTTCCCCCTGGGACTGGGCTGCATGGGCATGTCCGCCCTCTACGGCGAGGCCGACCGGAGCGAGTCCCTGGCGACGATCCACGCCTTCCTGGAGGCGGCCCCCGAGGGGATGAACACGCTCCTGGACACCGGCGACTTCTACGGCATGGGCCACAACGAGCTGCTGATCAACGAGGCCCTGCGCACCGCCCCCACCGCCGCCCGCGAGCAGGCGCTGACCAGCGTCAAGTTCGGCGCCCTGCGCACCGTCGAGGGCGGGTTCACCGGGTACGACGGGCGGCCCGAGGCCGTGAAGAACTTCCTGGCCTACTCGCTCCAGCGGCTCGGCCGGGACCACATCGACATCTACCGGATCGCCCGCGTCGACCCGGACGTCCCGATCGAGGAGACCGTCGGCGCCATCGCCGAGGCCGTGCAGGCGGGGCACGTCCGGCACATCGGCCTCTCCGAGGTCGGCGCGGACACCCTGCGCCGGGCCGCGGCGGTGGCCCCGATCTCGGACCTCCAGATCGAGTACTCGCTGATCTCGCGCGGCATCGAGGACCGGATCCTGCCGACCGCCCGCGAGCTCGGCATAGGCGTGACGGCATACGGGGTGCTGTCCCGGGGGCTGATCATGTCCCGGGGGCTGATCAGCGGGCACTTCAGCCGGGACCGCGCCCTCGCCCCCGGGGACTTCCGCGGGATGAGCCCCCGCTTCCAGGGCGAGAACCTGGCCCGCAACCTCGACCTGGTCGAGGCCCTGCGCAAGGTCGCCGCCGAGCAGGGCGTGAGCGTCGCCCAGACCGCGATCGCCTGGGTGCTCGCCCAGGGGCCGCGCCACGGCGTCGACATACGGGTCGAGCTGAGCGAGGCCGACCTGGCCGCCATCGAGGCGGCGGTCCCGGCCGGGGCCGCCTCCGGCGACCGCTATCCGGCCGCGCAGATGGCCCACCTCGACAGCGAGCACTGAGCTGGCGGTACGGTCGTACCCATGCCCTCCGCTGCTGCCGAGCCCCTGACCCCCGAGCGCATCCTCGAGACCACCGAGGAAGTGCTGCGCCGCTTCGGCCCCACCAAGGCGACCGTGGTGGATGTGGCGCGCGCCCTGGGCGTCAGCCACGGCAGCGTCTACCGGCACTTCCCCTCGAAGGCGGCGCTGCGCGAGGCCGTCACCGACCGCTGGCTCGCCAAGAGCGTGGTCATGCTGGAAGGGATCGCCTCGGCCCCGGGCGAGGCAGCCCCCTCCAAGCTGGAGTCCTGGCTGGAGGCCCTCTTCGAGGCCAAGCGCCACAAGGCGGGCGACGACCCGGAGCTGTTCGCGACCTACACGGTGCTGCTGGCCGAGAACAGCGGGGTGGTCGACACCCACCTGACGGAGCTGATCGACCAGCTGACCCGGATCATCGCCGAGGGCGTCGCCGCCGGCACCCTGGCCGCGCCCGACGTGCCGGCCGCCGCGCGCGCCGTCTTCGACGCCACCGGCCGGTTCCATGACCCGCAGTACGTGGCGGAGTGGTTCTCCCCCACGATCACCACGGAGTTCGAGGCCGTCGTCGCGCTCGTCATCAGGGGTCTTCGCGCCTGAACTGGCCCGGCTACCTGCCTCGTTGTGCGGAATCAGGCACTCCGCACCACTTGGTGATCATTTTGAGCCGTGTCGTCTTGTACATGCCATCGACAGTTCCTTACGGTCCCCTTACCGCACTACTCAGGCAATTCCAGGGGGAACCTTGTCCACGGCAGCAGTACAGCCTTCACCTCCCGCACGCTCCGGCGGAGCCGCCGCCATCGGCTTGATCCTGACGATCGCCCTCAGCATCGTCGCTCCGATCGTCACCTACAACACGCTCGTCGACGACCACGGCTGGAGCGAGGCCTCGGCCCTGCTCGTCAGTGGCGTCTGGCCGGTCCTCGACAGCGCCATCATGGTGGCCTGGCGGCGCAAGCTGGACGAGTTCGCCATCGTCACCCTGGTGTTCCTGGCGATCACCGCCGCCGTCTCCCTCGTCGGCGCCAACTCCACCCGGGCCCTTCTGGTCAAGGACTCCGCCGTCACGGGGCTGTTCGGGCTCCTGTGCCTGGCCACGCTGCTCGCCCCGCGTCCGCTGATGTTCTACTTCGGCCGGAAGTTCGGCACGGACGGCACCCCGGCGGGCGTGGCCTACTACAACGCCCTGTGGCGGTTCGAGGGCTTCCGCAATGCCCAGCGCCGGATGACACTGGTCTGGGGCGTGGTCTACCTGATCGAGGCGGCGGTACGGATCGTGCTGTCGTACGTCCTGGCCACCTCCACCATGGTGAGCATCAGCCCGTTCATGATCTACGGGACGCTCGGCGGCCTGGCCCTGTGGACGGTCAAGTTCGTCAAGCGCACCAAGGCCGAGGGCGAGAAGCGGGCTGCCGCTGCCGCCGCAGCCGAACAGGCCGGGAGCTCCGCGGCCTGACCCGCCGGCGCTGCGAAAAGACCGGTGGCCCGGTGCGCGATCCGCGCACCGGGCCACCGGTCTTTTCCCGCAGGTCCTAGCAGCCCAGCAGACGGCTGCCGAGGTAGGCCTGGATCTGGTCCAGGGAGACGCGCTCCTGCTTCATGGTGTCGCGCTCGCGCACGGTCACCGCGTTGTCCTCGAGGGTGTCGAAGTCGACGGTGACGCAGAACGGCGTACCGATCTCGTCCTGGCGGCGGTAGCGGCGGCCGATGGCGCCCGCGTCGTCGAACTCGATGTTCCAGTTCTTGCGCAGGTCGGCGGCCAGGCCCTTGGCCTTCGGCGACAGCTGCGCGTTGCGGGACAGCGGCAGGACGGCGACCTTGACCGGGGCCAGGCGCGGGTCGAAGCGCATCACGGTGCGCTTCTCCATGGCGCCCTTGGCGTTCGGGGCCTCGTCCTCGACGTACGCGTCGATCATGAACGCGAACATGGCGCGGTTGACGCCGGCCGCCGGCTCGATGACGTACGGGGTGTACTTCTCCTTCGACTCCTGGTCGAAGTAGACGAGGTCCTGGCCGGAGGCGGCGGAGTGGGCCTTGAGGTCGTAGTCGGTGCGGTTGGCGACACCCTCGAGCTCGGAGAACTCGTTGCCACCGAAGTTGAAGCGGTACTCGATGTCGGCGGTGCGCTTCGAGTAGTGGGACAGCTTCTCCTTCGGGTGCTCGTACCAGCGCATGTTCTCCTCGCGCATGCCCAGGCCGCGGTACCAGTTCCACCGCTCCTGCATCCAGTACTCCTGCCACTGCTCGTCCTCGCCCGGCTTGACGAAGAACTCCATCTCCATCTGCTCGAACTCGCGCGTGCGGAAGATGAAGTTGCCCGGCGTGATCTCGTTGCGGAAGGACTTGCCCATCTGCGCGATGCCGAACGGCGGCTTCTTGCGCGAAGAGGTCTGCACGAGGGCGAAGTTGGTGAAGATGCCCTGGGCGGTCTCGGGGCGCAGGTACGCCTTGGAACCGGTGTCCTGGGTCGGGCCGAGGTGGGTCTCCAGCATGCCGGAGAACTGCTTCGGCTCGGTGAACTGGCCCTTCACACCACAGTTGGGGCAGTTGACGTCGGCCAGGCCGTTCTCGGGGAGGCGGCCGTGCTTGGCCTCGTAGGCCTCCTCCAGGTGGTCGGCGCGGTGGCGCTTGTGGCAGGAGGTGCACTCGGTCAGCGGGTCCGAGAAGGTCGCGACGTGACCGGAGGCCACCCAGACCTCGGGGGCCAGGATCACGGAGGAGTCGATGCCGACGATGTCCTCACGCCCGGTGACCATGGCCTTCCACCACTGGCGCTTGATGTTCTCCTTGAGCTCCACACCCAGCGGACCGTAGTCCCAGGCAGCCCTGGAGCCGCCGTAGATCTCACTGCAGGGGTAGACGAAGCCACGGCGCTTGCTCAGGCTGACGAGGGTTTCGATCTTGTCGGCGGCCACGGTGCTCTCTTCATTACGAGGACGAACGGCGAAGGCTTTAGGTTACCGGCGCCCGCACCCTCCACTTCAAGTCGGTACCCCCCTTCCAGCATGCTCCTCCGGGCCCTCCACCTGGCTTTTTGACAACGGTTTCCATCTTTGATGAAAATGGATGTCATGAACGTACGACGCCTCATACCCACCGCCGCTCTCGCCGGTGCCGTCGCCCTCGCCGGGACGGCCCTCACCGCCTGTTCGGAAGCGGGAGCGGCGGGCGCGGACAAGGACGGCGGGCTGAGCGTTACGGCGTCGTTCTACCCCCTGCAGTTCCTCGCCGAGCAGGTCGGCGGGGACCACGTGAAGGTCGACACCCTGACCAAGCCGGGCGTCGAACCGCACGACCTGGAGATCACCCCGAAGCAGACCGGCCGGCTGGGCGAGTCGAACGTGGTCCTCTACCTCAAGGGCCTGCAGCCCGCCGTCGACAAGGCCGTGGCCCAGTCCGGCGTGAAGAACATCGTGGACGCGGCCACCCTCACCAAGCTCGAGGTCCACGGCACCTCCGGCGAGGAGGACCACGACCACGCCGCCGAGGGACACGACCACGGCCACGACCACGGCGAGAACGCCGAGGACCCGCACGTCTGGCTCGACCCGGTCAAGTACGCGGAGATCGCCAAGGGCTTCGGCGCCGCCATGGAGAAGGCCGACCCGGAGCACGCGGCCGACTACCGGAAGAACACCGACGGGCTCGTGGCCAAGCTGGGCGCGCTGGACACCGAGTTCAGGGAAGGCCTGAAGAACTCGGCCTCCAAGACCTTCATCACCACCCATTCCGCTTTCGGCTACTTCGCCGAGCGCTACGGCCTCGACCAGGAGGGCATCTCCGGCGTCGACCCCGAGTCCGAGCCCAGCCCGGCCCGGATGAAGGAGCTCCAGGCCGTCGCGAAGAAGGACAATGTGACGACCGTGTTCTTCGAGGCCCTGGCCAGCGACAAGACGGCCAAGACCCTCGCCCGGGACACGGGTCTGCGGACCGACGTCCTCGACCCCCTCGAGGGGATCACCGACAAGTCGCAGGGCGCCGACTACTTCGAGGTCATGCGGTCCAACCTGAAGAACCTCCAGAAGGCCCTCGGAGCCAAGTGATGACAGCAGCAACGGAGGCGCGAGCCATGCAGTCAACGCCCCGACCGGCGGACGAAGACCAGCCCGTCATATCCCTGCGCGGGGCCACGGCCTCGCTCGGCTCCCGCCCCGTGCTGCGCGGGGTCGACCTCACCGTCCGCCGGGGGGAGGTCGTCGCCCTGCTCGGCGCCAACGGCTCCGGCAAGTCCACGGCCGTCCGCGCCGTGGTCGGCCAGGTGCCGCTCACCGACGGCGCCCTCTCCCTCTTCGGCACCGACTTCCGGCGCTTCCGCCAGTGGTCGCGCATCGGGTACGTCCCCCAGCGCACCACCGCCGCCAGCGGCGTCCCCGCCACCGTCCGGGAGGTCGTCTCCTCCGGCCGGCTCGCCCGCTCCCGCTTCGGGATCTTGCGGGGGGCCGACAGGGCCGCCGTCGAGCGGGCCCTGGCCCTCGTCGACATGGACGGCTACGCCGACGCCTCGGTCAACGCCCTCTCCGGCGGACAGCACCAGCGCGTGCTCATAGCCCGGGCGCTGGCCGTCGAACCCGAGCTGCTGATCATGGACGAGCCCATGGCCGGCGTGGACCTGGCCAACCAGGAGGTCCTCGCGAACGCCCTGCGCGAGCAGGTCGCCGCCGGCACCACCGTCCTGCTCGTCCTGCACGAGCTGGGCCCGCTGGAGCCCCTGATCGGCCGTGCCGTCGTCCTGCGCGACGGCTGCGTCGTCCACGACGGCCCGCCGCCCGAGGCCGTCGGGCAGCACGCCCTCCCCGGCCACGACCACGTACACCCCCACGCGGCGCACGACGCCGAGCCCCTGCGGACGGGACTGCTGAGCTGATGGAACTCCTGCACTTCGCCTTCATGCAGCGGGCGCTGCTCGCCGCCGCCCTGGTCGGCATCACCGCGCCCGCGATCGGCACGTACCTGGTCCAGCGCCGCCAGGCGGTCATGGGCGACGGCATCGGCCACGTCGCCATGACCGGCGTCGCCCTCGGCTTCCTGCTCAACACCAGCCCGGTCTGGATGGCCACCCTGGTCGCGGTCGTCGGCGCGGTCGGCATGGAGCTGATCCGCTCCCGCGGCAAGACCAGCGGCGACATCGCGCTCGCCATGCTCTTCTACGGCGGCCTCGCCGGCGGCGTCATGATCATCAATCTGTCGCCGGGCGGCTCCACCGCCAACCTGAGCAGCTACCTCTTCGGCTCGATCACCACCGTCTCGGCCGAGGACATCACCGCCGTGGTGATCCTCGCGGCCTTCGTCATCGCCGTCACCCTCGGCCTGCGCCGCCAGCTGTTCGCGATCAGCCAGGACGAGGAGTTCGCCCGCGTCACCGGCCTGCCTGTGCGCGCGCTGAACCTGCTGATGGCCGTCACGGCGGCCGTCACCGTCACCGTGGCCATGCGCATCGTGGGCCTGCTGCTGGTCAGCGCCATGATGGTGATCCCCGTCGCGGCCGCCCAGCGGGTCACGCGCGGCTTCGCCGCGACCCTGTCGCTGGCGATGGGGATCGGCGTGGTGGTCTCACTGAGCGGTACGGCCGTCACGTATTACATCGACGCGCCGTCGGGCGCCACGATCGTGCTGCTGGCGATCGCCGTCTTCGTGGCCACCACGGCCCTGTCCACGCCCTTGGCGCGGCGCCGCGCGAAGGCCGCCCGGGCCGCCGAGGAGGTCTGCACCCGGGACGACGTGAAGGTCTAGGAGGACCGGCCGCCTGGCACAATGAGGCGAGGCCGAAACGAGGAGGAACCGGTGGCGACTGCGCCTGGCGAGACGAATACCGCGCCAGTACGAGGACGGTCCACCCGGCAGCGGGCCGCCGTCGCGGCGGCGCTGGACGAGGTGGACGAGTTCCGCAGCGCCCAGGAGCTGCACGACATGCTCAAGCACCGCGGCGACTCCGTGGGCCTGACCACCGTGTACCGCACCCTGCAGTCCCTGGCGGACGCCGGTGAGGTGGACGTGCTGCGCACCAGCGACGGCGAATCCGTCTACCGCCGCTGCTCCACGGGCGATCACCACCACCACCTGGTCTGCCGCAAGTGCGGAAAGGCCGTCGAGGTGGAGGGGCCCGCGGTGGAGAAGTGGGCGGAGGCCGTCGCCGCCGAGCACGGCTACGTGAACGTGGCCCACACCGTCGAGATCTTCGGCACCTGCGCGGACTGCGCGGCCGCAGGCTAGTCCGAAAGGGTCGGATTCCGGTCTGATACCGAGCGGAATCCGGTCGATGTCATGCGTGCTCCGCCGCCGCGCCCCGAGGGGCCCGGCGGCGGAGCCGCATCCGAGGGTCAGCTCTGGGTGCCCTCGGGCTGGTTCGGGACCGCGCCGCCGAAGCGGCGGTCGCGCTTGGCGTACTCCAGGCAGGCGTCCCACAGGTGGAGCCGGTCGAAGTCCGGCCACAGGACGTCCTGGAAGACCATCTCGGCGTAGGCGCTCTGCCAGATCAGGTAGTTGGACGTGCGCTGCTCGCCGCTGGGGCGCAGGAACAGGTCCACGTCCGGCATGTCCGGGTAGTAGAGGTACTTGGCGAGGGTCTTCTCGTTGACCTTCGACGGGTCCAGCCGGCCGGCCTTCACGTCCTCGGCGAGGGCCTGGGCGGCGTCGGCGATCTCGGCGCGGCCGCCGTAGTTCATGCAGAAGTACAGCGTGAGCTTGTCGTTGTCCTTGGTCTGCTCCTGGGCGACCTGGAGCTCCTTGGCCACGGACTTCCACAGCTTGGGCATGCGGCCCACCCAGCGCACCCGGATGCCGAGGGCGTCGAGCTGGTCGCGGGTCTTGCGGATGAAGTCCCGGTTGAAGTTCATCAGGAAGCGCACCTCGTCGGGCGAGCGCTTCCAGTTCTCGGTGGAGAAGGCGTACAGGGAGATGTTCTTGACGCCCATCTCGATCGCGCCCTGGAGCACGTCGAGGACGCGCTCGGCGCCGACCTTGTGGCCCTCGGTGCGCGGCAGGCCCCGCTCCTTGGCCCAGCGGCCGTTGCCGTCCATCACGATCGCCACGTGCTCCGGCACGAGCTCGCCCGGGATCTTCGGCGGGCGGGCGCCGGTCGGGTGCGGTTCGGGGATCGTGTACTCACGGCGGGAGAGTCCCAGGAATCCGCGTACTGCCATGGCGCTTCGGTCTCCGATCTCGGTCACTTCTCTACGTAACGCAGGGAACGCAGTCCGCGTTCCAGATGCCAGTGCAGATAGGCGGAGACGAGTCCGCTCCCCTCGCGCACGTGCCGCGGCTCCGCCGCGTCGGCTGTCGGCCAGTCCCCCGTCAGCAGGGCGCTGAGCAGCCCGATGGCCTCAGCAGATGGTACGACGCTTCCGGGGACCCGGCAGTCGCCGCATATGACCCCGCCGGCGGCGACGGAAAAGTGCCGGTTGGGGCCGTGGATGCCGCATTTCGCGCAGTCCTCGAAGCTGGGCGCGTAGCCGTTGACGGCCAGGGAGCGCAGCAGGAAGGCGTCGAGGATCAGATGCGGTTCGTGCTCGCCGCGCGAGAGCGTGCGCAGGGCGCCGACCAGCAGCAGGTACTGCTGCACGGCGGGTTCGCCCTCGTTCTCGGTGAACCGCTCGGCGGTCTCCAGCATGGCGGTGCCGGCGGTGTAGCGGGCGTAGTCGGTGACGATGCCGTTGCCGTAGGGGGCGATGATCTCGGTCTGGGTGCACAGCGGCAGGCTGCGGCCGACCAGCTCGCTGCCCCGGGCGAAGAACTGCACGTCGGCGTGGGAGAAAGGTTCCAGCCGGGCACCGAACTTGGACTTGGTGCGGCGTACTCCGCGGGCGACGGCCCGTACGCGGCCGTGGCCGCGGGTGAGCAGCGTGATGATGCGGTCCGCCTCGCCCAGCTTCTGGGTGCGCAGCACGATGCCGTCGTCGCGGAACAGACTCATGCGCCCATTGTCCCCTGTGCGCGGACAGCACCGGCCCCCGTCCGGCAGCGGTATCCGGACGGGGGCGGCACCCCTTGGGAGGATCTGGGGGCGGCTGTCAGACGGCGGGCGCTCCCGCCTCGTCGGCCTCCTCGGCCGCGGCCTCAGCCGCGCCGTCCTTCACGGAGCCGTCCTTGGCGGAGCCGTCCTTGGCGGAGCCGTCCTTGGCGGAGCCGTCCTTGGCGGAGCCGTCCTTGGCGGCACTGTCCTTGGCGGCACTGTCCTTCGCCGCGCCGTCCTCCGCCGCGCCGTCCTTCACCGTGTCCGCCTTCGCCGTGTCCGCCTTCGCGGAGCCGGCCTTCTCGGCGGCCGCGGGGGCGGTCGTCGGCTGGGCGGGCAGCTCGGCGTGCCCGGTCAGGTTCTCGGCCAGCGTCTCGGCCAGGGCCTCGGCCGCGGGGACGTTCTGCGCGTCGTCCTTGGCCAGGCCGTTGAAGACCAGGTTCAGGATGATGGCGGCGCTGGCACCGAGGGTCACACCGCTGTTGAGGAGCGAGGACAGGTCCGCGCCCATGTGCTTGTCGAAGTAGGCCGGAACCGTGGCGGGGAAGAGCGCGAAGGCCAGCGAGACGCCGACGATCAGGGCGTTCTTCTCCTCCTTGAGGTCCACCTTGGCCAGGGTCTGGATGCCGGCGAGGGCGACCATGCCGAACATCACGGTGGCGGCGCCGCCGAGGACGCCCGGCGGGACGGAGGCGACGATCGCGGCGGCCTTGGGGAGCAGACCGAGCACGATCATGATGGCGCCGGCCGCCACGACCACGAAGCGGCTCTTGACCTTGGTCATCCGCACCAGGCCGACGTTCTCGGCGAAGGCGACGTACGGGAAGGAGTTGAGGATGCCGCCGAGGGCGGTGGCGGCGCCGTCGGCGCGCAGGGCGCGGGCGACGGTCTCGCTGTCGACCTCCTTGCCGACGATGTCTCCGACGGCGTAGGTGTCACCGGTCGTCTCGACCATGGTGATCAGCATGACGATCAGCATGAGGAGGATCGGGAACCATTCGAACTTCGGGGCGCCGAAGTGGAAGGGGGTGGTGACGCCGATCCAGTCGGACTTGCCGACGTCGCCGAACTCGGCGTCGCCGAGCAGGAAGGCGGCGGCCGTGCCGCCGACCAGGCCGAGCAGGATGGCGATGCTGCGCAGGAAGGGTCCGCCGAACTTCATCAGGACGAGGATGAAGAGCATCGTGCCGCCGGCGTAGGCCAGCTGCGTCGGGACTCCGCCGTCGGCGATGGTGGGGGCGCCGCCGGCCGCGTCCTTGAGGCCGACCGGGACCAGGACGATGCCGAGGACCGTGATGACGGTGCCGGTGACGACCGGCGGGAAGAGCCTCATGACCGCGCGGAAGGCCTTGGGGGGCAGCCAGGCGAAGGCGAAGGTCGCGAGACCGGCCGTGATGACGGCGCCGTAGATGACCAGCAGGGCGGCCGCTCCGCCGCCGGCGCCGAGGCCGATGGCGATCATCGGGGAGACCGCGGTGAAGGTCACGCCCTGGATCAGCGGGAGCCGGGCGCCGACGCGGCCGACGCCGAAGGCCTGGATGATCGAGGCGATACCGCAGGTGAAGAGGTCCGCGTTGATCAGGTAGACCAGCTGTTCAGGGCTCAGCTTCAGCGCACTGCCGACGATGATCGGGACGATCACCGCGCCGGCGTAGAAGGCGAGTACGTGCTGGAAGCCGTACAGCGCGAGCTTGGGGAGGGGGAGCACCTCGTCGACCGGGTGCGAGCTCTGCTCTCCGCTTGCGGAAAGCCGGGCGGCGACACGTGCCATCTCTGCCTTGCCCTTCAAGGAGGTAGGTAATTGAGAGGAATCTGGTTATCCCCCGGGCCGGAGTGGGTCGTTAGCCCGTTGGTCCGCCGGGGGTTGTCAGTGGGAACACGCGATCTCGTCGTGTGACCGGAATTGAACGCCTGTGGAAGTACTCACAGATATCGGAGACTGCTACAAAGAGTCGACCTTCCGGGACGCCGTCTCTGGAGCTTCCTCCAATGGCGGCGGCCCGTGTACACGGGTATGGGAGCCAGGTCTTCCGCAGTGCCGTTCCCCCTGCACACCTGCGAAGTTTCCAGTCCTGACAGGGGATTTACGGGTTCGCAAGCCTTCTGCCACGCAAATCAGAGGAGGCAATTCCGGCCGTCCGGAATGCGGAAATTTTGTACGGAATCAGGGACTCCACCCCTTGCGGGGACATCAGGGAACTCCGTTTCCGGCCGGTACGGCCCAATCGTTACCTCCCGGACGCCCACATGCCGGGATTTCGCCTCCTGAAACGCGTGCGGGCCCGGCGGAAAACCTCCGCCGGGCCCGGATCCGCGTACGTGCGGACGGCTTCTAGGGCGCGCGCACCGCCGACAGCAGTCCGGCCACCTCGTCCGAACCCATCCGCAGCGCGGCGCCCACGGTGGCGAGCACCTCGCGCTCGGCCGGGGTGTAGGGCCCGTCCGCGAGGGCGATGCGGGCACCCTGCAGCAGGATCGATTCGCGGCCGGGGGCGGCCAGGTGCGCCGCGAGCGGTTCCAGCGCCTCGTGGAGCTCGATCGACAGCGCCGCCCCGCAGCATTCGGGCCCCTCGTACAGCCCCAGCCGGCCCTCGTCGGTGGCCAGCGCCTCCACGAGGGACTCCAGCTGTTCCTCCGTGCAGTCCGTGAACCCGGCGCCGCGTACGGCGGACACGGCGGCCTCCAGGGCGCTCTGCGAGGCGGTCCCGCCCGCGGCGAGCACGGCGAGCGTCACGGTGTGCACGGCGTCCCGCAGGAGTGAGGAGAAGCGGGTGGTGGTGAGGTGGTCCAGCACCTCGGTGCCGAAGCGCTCCCGGCAGGCCTGGCACTCGACGACCGGGCCGGCCTGTCCGCGCGGCAGCAGCGGCAGTCCGAGCACGGTGAACCGGCGGCGCCCGGTGCGCCGGCGGTAGTTGCGGTCACCGCCGCAGCCGGGGCAGAAGAACTCCCCGTCGCCCACGGTGTTCCAGCTGGTACGGATGCCCCAGAGCGTCAGCTTCCGGCCGTCCCCACCCCGAACTGGCAGCACGTCGCACCTCCGTAACTCCCCGGGCAACGACGCCGGGTTGGCGTGATGTTAGCCACATCGGTGAGTGTGCGTCAGTCGTGCGACAAGACAACATGGGCCCGGGGGCGCACTTGGCCGATCTGCGCCCCCGGCCGACGGCCCGCCGAGGCCCTGTCGACGGCCCCGGACGCACGGCGGAGCCCCGCCCCTCCGGGTGGAGGGAACGGGGCTCCGTCAGGGGTGGTTCAGCGGCCCGCGCGGTTGACGGCGGAGATGACCGCCTTCAGGGAGGCGCGGGTGGTGTTGGCGTCGATGCCGATGCCCCACAGGACCCGGCCGTCGATCGCGCACTCGATGTACGAGGCGGCCACGGCGGAGGCGCCCTCGCTCATGGTGTGCTCGGTGTAGTCCAGCAGGCGGGCGTCCACGCCGATGCCGCCCAGCGCGTCGAAGAAGGCCGAGATCGGACCGTTGCCGGTGCCGTTCAGGACCGTCTCCACGCCGTCCACGACCGCCTCGACGGTCAGCGTGTCGGTGCCGTCCTTGTCGGTGGCGGTGGAGCCGGAGCGCAGCTGGATGCGGCCCCACGGGTTCTCGGGGTTGGGCAGGTACTCGTCCGAGAAGACCTCCCAGATCGCCTTGGGCGTGACCTCGCCGCCCTCGGCGTCGGTCTTGGCCTGGATGATCCGCGAGAACTCGATCTGCATGCGGCGCGGCAGGTCCAGCTTGTGGTCGTTCTTCAGGACGTACGCGATGCCGCCCTTGCCGGACTGCGAGTTGACCCGGATGACCGCCTCGTAGGAGCGGCCGACGTCCTTCGGGTCGATCGGCAGGTACGGGACGGCCCACTCGATCTCGTCGACGGTCTTGCCCTGGGCGGCCGCGTCGGCCTCCATGGCGTCGAAGCCCTTCTTGATGGCGTCCTGGTGGGAGCCGGAGAAGGCGGTGTAGACCAGGTCGCCCGCGTAGGGGTGGCGCGGGTGGACCTCCATCTGGTTGCAGTACTCGCTGGTGCGGCGGATCTCGTCGATCTGCGAGAAGTCGATCTGCGGGTCGATGCCCTGCGAGAACAGGTTCATGCCCAGGGTGATCAGGTCGACGTTGCCGGTGCGCTCGCCCTGCCCGAACAGGCAGCCCTCGATGCGGTCGGCGCCGGCCATCAGGGCCAGCTCGGCGGCGGCGACGGCGGTGCCGCGGTCGTTGTGCGGGTGCACGGAGATGCAGATGTGCTCGCGGCGGGTCAGGTTGCGGGCCATCCACTCGAAGCGGTCCGCATGGGTGGAGGGCGTGGAGCGCTCGACGGTGGCGGGCAGGTTCAGGATGATCTCGCGGCCCTCGCCCGGCTGCCAGACGTCACAGACGGCCTCGCAGACCTCCAGGGCGAAGTCCAGCTCGGTGTCGGTGAAGATCTCGGGGCTGTACTGGTAGCCGAAGACCGTCTCGGGGCCCAGCAGCTTCTCGGCGTACTCCATGACCAGGCGGGTGCCGTCGACGGCGATCTGCTTGATCTGTTCCTTGGAGCCGCGGAAGACGACCCGGCGGAAGGTCGGGGCGGTCGCGTTGTACAGGTGCACGGTGGCGCGCTTGGCGCCGATCAGCGACTCGACGGTCCGCTCGATCAGGTCCTCGCGGGCCTGGGTCAGTACGGAGATGGTGACGTCGTCCGGGATCGCGCCCTCTTCGATGATGGAGCGCACGAAGGCGAAGTCGGTCTCGCCGGAGGAGGGGAAGCCGACCTCGATCTCCTTGTAGCCCATGCGCACCAGCAGGTCGAACATCTCGCGCTTGCGGGCGGGGGTCATCGGGTCGATCAGCGACTGGTTGCCGTCGCGCAGGTCGGTGGAGAGCCAGCGCGGAGCCTTGGTGATGCGGGCGTCCGGCCAGGTGCGGTCCGGGATGTCCACCTGCTCGTACACGCCGTACTTGTGGATCGGCATCCCGGAGGGCTTCTGGGTGTGGGTCGCGTTCGTGATGGGCGTGGGGCGACCGACAAAAGGCTGCTGGCTCATGGCGTTGGGCTCCTCGCGTGTTCGCGTGTAGTTCGCTGAACGGCCGACGGCGGTAGTGAAAACCGCAACACCAAACTCCGCGGGGAGGGGGCCGGCCTACGACTACAGACCCTCGCCGCGGCAGCTAAGGAGAAGCAGCCCGAAACGCATGATGGGCCGAGCCTAACCGAGCCGCGCCGTGTCGCGAGGACCTGTTTCAGTATGCAAGACCGGCGCGTCCGTTTTGCACCCTTTGTGACCCAGAACTCCATTCC
This sequence comes from Streptomyces katrae, assembly GCF_000966975.1. Classification (GTDB taxonomy): domain Bacteria; phylum Actinomycetota; class Actinomycetes; order Streptomycetales; family Streptomycetaceae; genus Streptomyces; species Streptomyces katrae. The sequence continues at coordinate 24,842 of NZ_JZWV01000105.1, forward strand.
TCCCGCGAGGTCCGGCGGATCCGTCAACATGGCGCGACGTCTTTGAGACAACCGAATGAATCATGCTCGCCGGTAGTGACACAGAGGTCACCCACTGCCACATTTCCGGGCATGGATGCCTTCCTTCCCCACGGACACGCCCCCCACCACCCCGTCTTCTGCACCGTGGTGCCGCCGCACCTGCTGGACAAGGCCGCCCGGTCCGCCGACACCGCCCGTGCCGACGCCGCGCAGCGCACCCTGGAGACCGACGCCCTCCTGCGCACCCGGCGCCGGATCAGCACCGTCCGGGGGATCGTCCCGGCCGAGGCCGACGCCTCCGCCCCCGAGGGGCCGCGGCGCACGATCTACGACGCCCAGCACCACACCCGGCTGCCCGGGAAGAAGGTCCGCGCGGAGGGCGCCGACGCCGCCAAGGACGCCACCGTGAACCGCGCGTACGCCGGCCTCGGGGCCACGTACGAACTCTTCCTCAAGGGCTACGGCCGCCGCTCGATCGACGGCTCCGGCCTGCCGCTGGACGCGAGCGTGCACTACGGCGAGGACTACAACAACGCCTTTTGGGACGGGCAGCAGATGGTCTTCGGCGACGGGGACGGGGACCTGTTCCTGGACTTCACCGTCTCGGTGGACGTCATCGGGCACGAGCTGACCCACGGCGTCACCCAGTACACCGCCAACCTCGACTATCACGGCCAGTCCGGCGCCCTCAACGAGTCCATGTCGGACGTCTTCGGCTCGCTGATCAAGCAGTACTCGCTCGGCCAGACCGCCGACCAGGCGGACTGGCTGATCGGAGCCGGGCTGCTCGGCCCCAACGTCACCGGGGTCGCGCTGCGCTCGATGAAGGCGCCGGGGACCGCGTACGACGACGACGAGCTCGGCAAGGACCCGCAGCCGGCGACGATGGACGGCTACGTGACCACCTCGCGCGACAACGGGGGCGTCCACATCAACTCCGGCATCCCCAATCACGCCTTCTACATCGTGGCGACCGAACTGGGCGGCAAGGCCTGGGAGCGGGCCGGACAGATCTGGTACGACACCCTGACCGGCGGGCAGCTGGAGTCCCGGGCGGACTTCAGGGACTTCGCCCGGCTGTCGGTCGCGGCGGCCGTCGCCCGGTACGGGGAGGGCGGCGCCGAGCACCAGGCGCTCCAGAAGGCCTGGGCGGCCGTCGGCCTGGCGTAGGAATGCGGGTAGGAATGCCGGCATGAAGATCGAAGTGGTACGGACGGGCGGATTCGCGGGGATCGAGCGCCGGGCCGAGGTGGACACCTCGGGCCGGCCCGACGAACGGGAGTGGCAGGCCCTGGCCCAGCTGGCCCTGCACCCCCACCCCCGGGCCGCCGAGGGCCCCGGCCGCGTCCGGGACGGCTTCGCGTACCGCATCACGGTGGACGGACGGACGGTGTCCTGCCACGACCCCCACCTCACGGACGCCCAGCGCAACCTGATCACCCGGGTGCTGAAGGAAGGCGCGTAGCGGCGGGCCCCCGCCCGGCCCGGCCCGGAATACGGGTGCCCGGGCCGGACGGTCCTGCTTGGATGACCGGGTGACCGAAAAGATCTTGGACGTCCTGGAGCAGTACTACGACACCGTGCCCCGCCGGGGCGGCGCCCGGGCTGAGGACTTCGGCCCGCTGACCCTGTTCGTACAGGAGGGGAACGGCTGGTCCTACTACGCGCGGCCCTCGCTCGGGGGCGCCGACGCCACCCCGGCGGATGTACGGAAGGTGCTGGAGAGGCAGAGGGAGCTGGAGGTGCCCGAGGCCTTCGAATGGGTGGCCGAAACCAGTCCCTCCCTGCGGGCCGCCGTGGAAGCGGCGGGGCTGCCCGTCCACGCGCATCCGCTGATGGTGCTGGACGCCGCTGCCGAGCCGCTCGCCCCGCATCCTGAGGTACGCGCCCTCGGCGCCGAGGACCCGCTGCTCGCGGCCGCCGTGACGGTGGCGGGGATGGCCTTCCGCGAGCCGGGCACGGGCCTCGGGCAGGCCGGGCC
>NZ_JZWV01000106.1 GCF_000966975.1 Streptomyces katrae
TGCCTCGGGCAGGCCGGGCCGGCGGAGCTGGCGGCGGCGCTGGCCGACCCGTCCGTGGAGGAGCGCCGGGCCCGGGTCTCGGGGATGCTCGCGGACGGGCGTACGGGGATGGCGGCGGCGGTCCGCGACGGCGTGGTGCTCTGCTCGGGCCAGTACAACCCGGTCGGGTCCGTCGCCGAGGTCGTCGGGGTCGGTACGCTGCCCGCGGCCCGGCGCCAGGGGCTGGCCCTCGGGGTCACCGCCGCGCTGGTCGCGCAGGCCCTCGCGGCCGGGGCGACGACGGTGTTCCTGTCGGCCGGCGACGAGGACGTGGCCCGGATCTACGCCCGCGCCGGTTTCCGCCGCGTCGGCACGGCCCTGATCGCGGAGCCCCCGGCCGCCTAGACCAGAGCCCCCTTTTTTGCGGAAACAGCAAGAACGTTTTGCCGCGGTCCGGGCGGGGGCGGAGCATCGGCGGTGTCCGTACAGGCGCCCACCGAGGAGACCGCGTGCCCACCCCCTCCCACGACCACGACCACGACCACACCCACGGCGACCACGACCACGGGAACGGCAACGGCGCAGGCGCCGCGGCGACCGGCCAGGAGTTCTGGGACTCCCGCTACCGCGAGAGCGAGCGGATCTGGAGCGGCCGGCCCAACTCCGTCCTGGTCCGGGAGGCCGCGGACCTGGCCCCCGGCCGTGCCCTGGACCTCGGCTGCGGCGAGGGCGCCGACGCGGTCTGGCTGGCCGGGCGGGGCTGGCGGGTCACCGGCACCGACATCTCGCCCGTGGCCCTGGAACGGGCGGCCGGGCACGCGGCCGACGCGGGCATGGCCGACCGGATCGCCTTCGAACGCCACGACCTCGGGGAGTCCTTCCCCGCCGGGGAGTTCGACCTGGTCGCGGCCTGCTTCCTGCACAGCCCGGGCGAGATGCCCCGCGAGCGCATCCTGCGCACCGCCGCGGCGGCCGTCGCCCCGGGCGGGGTCCTGCTGGTGGCCGGGCACGGCGGGCCGGCGCCGGGCGCCGAGAACCCGCACCCGGACCTGTACTTCCCCACCCCCCAGGAGGTGCTGGCCGGCCTGGAGCTGCCCGAGGACGGCTGGGAGGTGCTGGTCTGCGCCGAGCACGAGCGGACCGGCACGGAGGCCGACCGGCCCGGGCACGGCTACGACAACACCCTCAAGGTCCGTCGCCGGGCCTGAGGCCGGACCCCCGCCGGGTCAGAAGCCGAGCTTGCGGAGCTGCTTGGGGTCCCGCTGCCAGTCCTTGGCGACCTTCACGTGCAGGTCGAGGAAGACCGGCGTGCCGAGCAGCGCCTCGATGTGCTTGCGCGACTTCATGCCGACCTCCTTCAGGCGGGAGCCCTTGGGGCCGATGATGATGCCCTTCTGGCTGGGCCGCTCGATGTAGACGTTGGCGTGGATGTCGAGCAGCGGCCGGTCCGCCGGGCGGTTCTCGCGCGGGATCATCTCCTCGACCACGACGGCGATGGAGTGCGGGAGCTCGTCGCGGACGCCCTCCAGCGCGGCCTCGCGGATCAGCTCCGCGACCATCACCATCTCGGGCTCGTCGGTGAGGTCGCCCTCGGGGTAGAGCGGGGGGCTCTCCGGCAGCATCGGGGCGATCAGGTCGGCCAGCAGCTGGACCTGGTTGTCGCCGACCGCCGACACGGGGACGATCTCGGCCCACTCGATGCCGAGCTCGGCGCCGAGCTGCTGGATCGCGATGAGCTGCTCGGCCAGCTGCTTGGACTCGACCAGGTCCGTCTTGGTCACGATGGCGATCTTGGGGGTCTTCTTGATCCCCGCGAGCTCCTTGGCGATGAACTTGTCGCCGGGGCCGAGCTTCTGGTCGGCGGGCAGGCAGAAGCCGATGACGTCGACCTCGGCCCAGGTGGTGCGCACGACGTCGTTGAGCCGCTCGCCGAGCAGGGTGCGCGGCTTGTGCAGACCGGGGGTGTCCACCAGGACCAGCTGGGCGTCGGGGCGGTGCACGATGCCGCGGACGGTGTGGCGGGTGGTCTGGGGCCGGTTCGAGGTGATCGCGACCTTGGTGCCCACCAGTGCGTTGGTCAGGGTCGACTTGCCCGCGTTGGGGCGGCCGACGAAGCAGGCGAAGCCCGCGCGGTGCGGGGCGGTGGGCTCGGGGGAACGATCGCTCATACGGGCCATTCTCCCCGATGCCGCCCACCCCGCCGACCAGACCGCCCCACAGGAGCCGCCCCGGACCCCGCGGGGCCCTGCCCCGGACCCCGGCCGGGGCGCAGCCGCGGCCCGGTGCCGCTGCCGAGCCGCCGACCCGGGCTCGGCTACGACAGCGTCAGGGTGAGGGCGGCACGGTACGCGCCGGGCGGGGTGTACGCGGGGACCCGCAGGGTGACGGCGGCGTCGACGGTGGAGCTCCCGCCCTCCCCCGAGGCCAGGACCGCCCCTTCCGGACCGACCGCCCCCGGCGGCCCCGGCACGCACCCGCCACCCCCGCACGACGGGATCCACGACAGCGAAGCACCCGGGATCCGCGCCCCGTCCGGACCGGTGAAGTCCGTGAGCTTCCCCCTCAGGGTCCACCGCGCCGCCCCGGCGCCCCGCGCGTCGACCACCGTCACCGTCCCGATCCGGCCGGCGCCGCCACCCGCGCCGCCGTACCCGACGGGGCCCAGCGTGATCGCCGCCCCGGCCTGCGTCATCGTCAGCCCGCCTCCCGCGGGGGCCGTCGGTTCGACGACCGCGTACGCCTGCGGCCGCGCGCCCCGCTCCGGCGACCAGGCCGTGCCCTCGTACGCCACGACGCCCGTCGTCCCCCGGTCCGCCACCACCAGCTCCACGCCGAACGCCCCCGACCGGTCCGCGGTGGCCACCGCGCGGTCGGCCGTCCCGGCGGCTCCCGCGCGCCCGGCGACCGTCACGGCCGCGCCCGGCGTGAATCCGGCCCCGGTGACCCGGACCCGGGCGCCAGGTTCCCCGTACGAGGTGCCGAGGGCGACGCCCCGCAGGTTCATGACCGGCAGCGGGGCCACCGTGAGCCGCCGGGCGACCGGCGCCGACGGCCCGGCCACCGCACAGACGCCGCCGGGCAGGGCGTAGCCGCCCGGGGTGAGGGTGAGCTCGCCGGGCGCGGTGACGACGAAGCTCCCCTTCATCACCACACCGGAACCGCCCGCCCCAGCACTACCTGGCGAAGCCGCCTCCGCCCCCGTAACCGCCGCCCCGCCGGGGTCCGCGCCCGGCGCGGCGGACACCGGTACCTCGCCGGTCTGCGCCCCGCCCAGCAGGACCCGACCGGTCGGCGCGGGGAAGGCGCCCTGAGGCCCCGGCCCGGGCGGGGTCCGGTCCAGGCGGTAGGTCACCGTGACCGTGTCGCCGACCCCCGGCGACGGGTCGTCGACCTCGATCCGGGCCGTCGTCGGCCCCGCGGCGGCCGGCAGGCAGCGCGTGGGGAACTCCACCCGCCCCGGGGGCGTTCCTCCATCGGCAGCCGCCGGCGCCCCCAGCCCTCCCCCGGCCGCGGCCGTGAGCACGACGGTGCCTACGGCCGCCGCCCAACTCCTCCTGCCCGCCCCTCTCCGCACCGCCCGGCCCCCTCCCGCCGCCCCGACAGGAGGCCATTCACGGGCGGGCGGCGGGAGAAGTCAATGGACGGGAGCACCATGAGCCGACCACGCATCAGAAACGAAACGGATCAGGCTCCCGCCCCCGTCGCCCGGAACGTCCGCCGGTAGGCCGTCGGGCTCACCCCCAGCGCCGCCTGGACGTGCTTGCGCAGCGACTGCGCCGTCCCGAAGCCCGCCTCCCGGGCCACCGCCTCCATCGGCAGCTCCGTCCGCTCCAGCAACTGCCGCGCCCGCTCGACCCGCTGACCGGTGATCCACTCCCCCGGGCTGACCCCCGACTCCTGGCGGAAACGGCGCGTGAAGGTCCGTACCGACATGGCCTCCTGCCGGGCCAGGTCGCTCAGCCGGACCGGCTCGTGCAGCCGGTCCAGCACCCAGGCCCGCGCGGCCGTGGTGCTGGCCTGCTGCGGCTCGGGCACGGGCCGGCCGATGAACTGCGCCTGTCCGCCGTCCCGGTGGGGCGGTACGACGGTCCGCCGGGCCGTGTCGTTCGCGACGGCCGCGCCGTGGTCGCGGCGCACGATGTGCAGGCAGAGGTCGACGCCGGCGGCGACCCCGGCGGAGGTCAGCACGTCCCCGTCGTCGGTGTAGAGCACGTCGGCGTCGACCCGTACGGCCGGGAACATCCGCTGGAAGTGCTCGGCGTAGGCCCAGTGGGTGGTGGCCGGACGGCCGTCCAGGTAGCCCGCGGCGGCGAGGACGTAGCCGCCGGTGCAGATGGAGACCAGCCGGGTGCCGGGCCGGATGTGGGCGAGGGCCGCGGCGAGCCCGTCGGTCAGCCGGCCCTCGTCGTGGACCGGCCCCAGCTCGTACGAGGCGGGCACCACCACCGTGTCGGCCGTGGCGAGCAGTTCCGGGCCGTGCTCGACCTGGATCGCGAAGTCGGCGTCCGTCCGCACGGGTCCGGGGGCGAGCCCGCAGGTCAGGATCTCGTACAGGCGCCGTCCGGCGGAGTCCTTGGCCAGGCCGAAGATCCGGTGCGGGATGCCCAGTTCGAAGGGCAGCAGCCCGGCGAGCACGAGGACGACGACACGGTGCGGCCGTAGCTCATCAGTCATGGCCCGATCGTATCGAAGCATGTCGGTCAGGCCACTGTCGTAGGGTGCCTGACGGGCCGGAAGCTGTCGGGGTGACGCAGACAGCCCCCACCTCAAGCACCCAGGACGCCGCCCCCACGGCCCCCCGCGAGCCGGGCCGCATCCACCGCGCGTGGTTCGCCGCGGCCGTCGCCTTCGTGACGATCATCGGCGCCGCCGCCTTCGCCTCCCTGCCCGGACTGCTGATCGGCCCGCTGCACGAGGAGTTCGACTGGTCGCGCGGCACCATCGGTTTCGCGGTCTCCGTGAACCTCGCCCTCTACGGGCTCACCGCGCCCTTCGCCGCCGCCCTGATGGATCGTTTCGGCATCCGGAAGGTCGTCGCGCTGGCCCTGACGGTCATCGCGTGCGGCTCCCTGGCCACGGTGTGGATGACCGCCTCCTGGCAGCTCGTGCTGTTCTGGGGCGTGCTGGTGGGGCTGGGCAGCGGTTCGATGGCGCTGGCCTTCGCGGCGACGGTGACCAATCGCTGGTTCACCGCCCGGCGCGGGCTCGTGACGGGCATCCTCACCGCCGCGGGCGCCTCCGGTCAGCTGATCTTCCTGCCGCTGCTGTCCTGGCTGGTGGAGCACCACGGCTGGCGGCCCGCGTCGGTCACCGTGGCGCTGGCGGCCCTGTCCGTCGTCCCCTTCGTGTGGCTGCTGCTGCGCGACCACCCGGCGGACGTGGGCCTCGCCCCGTACGGGGGCACCTACGAGCCCAAGCCGGCGCCCGTCCAGGGGGCGGCCCGGCGGGCGGTGACCGTGCTGTTCCATGCGGCCCGGACGGGACCGTTCTGGCTGCTGGCGGGCACCTTCGCGATCTGCGGGGCCTCCACGAACGGGCTGGTCCGCACCCACTTCACCCCCGTACTGGGCACCATCGCCTCCGGCTGGTTCACCGACCGGTTCGAGGCGCGCCGGCTGCTGGCGGTGTACTACGCCCTGCGCGGGGTGTCGCTGCTGTTCCTGCCGGTGCTGCTGGCGCCGGCCGTGCACCCGCCGATGGTGCTGTTCATCGTCTTCTACGGGCTGGACTGGGTCGCGACCGTCCCGCCGACCATCGCCCTGTGCCGGGAGCACTACGGGCAGGTCAGTGCGATCGTCTTCGGCTGGGTGCTGGCCTCGCACCAGGTGGGTGCGGCGCTGGTGGCCTTCCTCGGCGGGGTGGCCCGGGACGCGTTCGGCTCGTACGACCTGGTCTGGTACGCCTCGGGCGGGCTGTGCGCGGTGGCGGCGCTGATGGCGATGGTGATCCGCCGCCGCCCGGAGCGGGCTGCCGCCGCCGTCCCGGCCGCGGCCTGAGGGCCCGCCGGCGGGGCTGGGACCGCGCCGCCCGGGTGTCGCCGGGGCGGCGCGGTGCGGGGTTCAGGCCCCGGCGGGGGTGGTGGACTTCAGGGTGCCGTCCGGGGCGGCGAGCAGCACCGGGGTCTGCGGGCCGCCGAGGTCGCGGACCGCCGCACGGTCGGCGTCGGCCGGGGCGTCGGCCGCGCTGACCACCGCCGCCG
>NZ_JZWV01000107.1 GCF_000966975.1 Streptomyces katrae
CCCTCGNGCCATCAGAGATGTGTATAAGAGACAGCCGCCATGGCGACGGCCGTCTGGAGCGCGCTGAGCTTGAGGGAGTCCAGCTCCACGGTCCCGGCGACATAGGTGCGGCCGGTCTCGTCGCGGACCGCCGCCCCCTCGGGGACCCCGTTGCGGGCCCGGGCGCTGCGCGCCAGGGTGATGATCTTGCTGTCCTCGGGGTCGATCCCCGCGCCCACGCTGCTCTCGGTCATAGGCGAAAGCATAGGGAGCGCCCCGGCGGTGCCGTGCAACGACCCCGCCGGGGCCGTTCCCCCGTCACGCCTCCCCCCGGGGCGTAGGACAAACCTAAACAGCGAACCACCCGGGCCCTGCGATCCGAAGGTCCCGAACCCGTATGACCTTGGACCCTAACCTTCGGCCTGGGAACGAGTGGGGCTCAGGGCCGGTCCAGCCGGAGCCGCTCCGCCCTCGGCAGGCCGGCCACGACCAGGTCGTAGGAGTCCTCCACCAGCTCCCGCACCAGCGCGTCCGGCAGTTCGCCCACGGTCACGGTGTTCCAGTGCCGCTTGTTCATGTGCCAGCCCGGCACGATCGCGGGGTGCTGCTCCCGCAGCCGTACCGCCGCCTCCGGTTCGCACTTGAGGTTGACCTTCAGCGGCTCGCCGTCGAGCGCCGACAGGGCGAACATCTTGCCCAGCACCTTGAACACCGAGGTCTCGGGGGTGAAGGGGAACTCCTCCACCGCCGCGTTGAAGCTCAGACAGAACGCGCGCAGCTCCGCCGGGGTCATTCCCCCTCCTCCCCTTCGCCGGCCTCGGGAACCACCGGCTCCACGAGCACCGTGACGATCTTGTTCCGGCGGCCCGCCGGGGATTCGGCCGTCAGCCGCAGCGGACGCCCGTCCGGCAGGTCCACCACCGCCGAGGCCCCGGCGATCGGCACCCGTCCCAGGGCCTTCGCCAGCAGTCCGCCGACGGTCTCCACGTCCTCGTCGTCGAAGGCCAGGGCTCCGAACAGCTCGCCGAGGTCGGTGATGTCCAGGCGCGCCGTGACCCGGTAGCGGTCGTCGCCGAGTTCCTCGACGGGCGGGATCTCCCGGTCGTACTCGTCGGTGATCTCGCCGACGATCTCCTCCAGGATGTCCTCGATGGTGACGATGCCGGCCGTGCCGCCGTACTCGTCGATGACGACGGCCACGTGGTTGCGCACCGACTGCATCTCGCGCAGCAGGTCCCCGGCGTTCTTGGTGTCGGGCACGAAGACCGCCGGCCGCATCACCGTCGAGACCAGGTCGGTCTCGGCCTCCCGGTTGATGTGCGTACGGCGGACGAGGTCCTTGAGGTAGACCATGCCGACGATGTCGTCCTCGTTCTCCCCGGTGACCGGGATCCGCGAGAAGCCGGAGCGCAGGGCGAGGGTGGTCGCCTGGCGGATCGTCTTGTAGCGCTCGATGCACACCAGGTCGGTACGCGGCACCATCACCTCGCGCACGAGGGTGTCGCCGAGCTCGAAGACCGAGTGCACCATCCGGCGCTCCTCGTCCTGGATCAGCGATTCCTTCTCCGCGAGGTCCACCATCGCGCGCAGCTCGGCCTCGGAGGCGAAGGGCCCCTTGCGGAAGCCCTTGCCCGGGGTGAGGGCGTTGCCGATGAGGATCAGCAGTTGCGGGATCGGCCCCATGATCCGGGCCAGCGGGACGAGGACGTACGCGGCGGCCGTCGCGGTGTTCAGCGGGTGCTGGCGGCCGATCGTACGGGGGGACACGCCCACCGCCACGAAGGAGACCAGCACCATCACCGCGATGGCCACCAGCAGCGCCGTCCAGTTCTCCCCGAACGCGTCGAGGCAGACGTACGTGACGAGCACGCCCGCCGCCATCTCGCAGGTGACGCGCACCAGCAGGGCCACGTTGACGTAGCGGGTGGGGTCGCCGGCGACCTGGGCCAGCTTGGCGCTGCCGCGCCGGCCCTCCCGTACGGCCTGTTCGGCGCGAAAGCTGGAGACACGGGCGATCCCGGACTCGGCGCACGCCGCGAACCAGGCCACCACCGTCAGCAGGACCGCCCCGGTGATCAGCTGGTAGGCGCCGGTCACGAGACGGTCGGGGCCGGGGAGGGACCCGTCAGCCCGCGCTCACCGCGCCAGCCGTCGACGATGGCCGCCTGGAGGCCGAACATCTCGGCCTTCTCGTCCGGCTCCTCGTGGTCGTACCCGAGCAGGTGCAGCACCCCGTGGACGGTCAGGAGCTGGAGCTCCTCGTCCATGGAGTGCTGCGTGGGGGCCTCCTGGCCCTGCTTCTTCGCCACCTCGGGGCACAGGACGATGTCGCCGAGGAGCCCCTGCGGGGGCTCCTCGTCGTCCTTCGACGGCGGACGCAGCTCGTCCATCGGGAAGGACATGACGTCGGTGGGTCCGGGCAGATCCATCCACTGGATGTGCAGCTGCTCCATCGCGTCCTCGTCGACGACGATGACGGAGAGCTCGGAGAGCGGGTGGATCCGCATCCGGGTGAGCGCGTAGCGGGCAATGTCGAGGATCGCCTGCTCGTCGACTTCGGTTCCGGACTCGTTGTTGACGTCGATCGACATGGTGCGCTGGGTTCTACTTCCGCTGGTTGCCGTTCCGGGCCGGACCGGTCTCCCGGGCCGCCTGGCTGTCGTCGTACTTCTCGTACGCGTCGACGATACGGCCGATCAGCTTGTGCCGGACGACATCCTCGGAGGTGAGCCGCGAGAAGTGGATGTCGGGCACCCCTTCGAGGATCTCCTGGACCTGGCGCAGACCGCTCCTGGTGCCGTTCGGCAGGTCGACCTGGGTGATGTCACCGGTGATGACGATCTTCGTGTCGAAGCCGAGGCGGGTCAGGAACATCTTCATCTGTTCCGGGCTGGTGTTCTGCGCCTCGTCGAGGACGACGAAGGCGTCGTTCAGGGTACGGCCGCGCATGTACGCCAGCGGCGCCACCTCGATGGTCCCGGCGGCCATCAGACGGGGGATGGAGTCCGGGTCCATCATGTCGTGCAGGGCGTCGTAGAGCGGGCGCAGGTAGGGGTCGATCTTGTCGAAGAGCGTGCCCGGCAGGAAGCCGAGCCGCTCCCCCGCCTCGACGGCGGGCCGGGTCAGGATGATGCGGCTGACCTGCTTGGACTGCAGGGCCTGCACCGCCTTGGCCATGGCCAGGTAGGTCTTGCCGGTACCGGCGGGGCCGATGCCGAAGACGATCGTGTTCTTGTCGATCGCGTCGACGTACCGCTTCTGGTTGAGGGTCTTGGGGCGGATGGTGCGGCCGCGGCTGGAGAGGATGTTCTGGGTGAGCACCTCGGCCGGCGTCTCCAGCAGCGGGCGCCCCTCCGCGTCGCGGCCGTTCGCCTTGAGCATGGCGATCGAGCGTTCCACTGCGTCCTCCGTCATCGGCTGCCCGGTGCGGAGCACCAGCATCATCTCGTCGAACAGGCGCTGGATGAGGGCGACTTCCGCCGCTTCCCCGACCGCGCTGACCTGGTTGCCCCGAACGTGGATGTCGGCCCTCGGGAAGGCCTTCTCGATCACGCGCAGCAGCGCGTCGCCCGAGCCGAGGACGGTCACCATGGGGTGCGTCGCCGGGACGGTGAAATGGGCTCGCGCCTGAGCCGGTACGGGGCTGTGGGCTGTCGGTGTCTGAGTCATGGGCCGGCACTGTGGCCTGCGCATACCTCCCGCTGAGGGGCCGCACCGGTCGACGGCCTCCGGAGTACCAAGGGTACGTCCACCCCGGACCGTTCCCGAGGGGTTTTCCGGCCCGGCCCCGGCCCCCCGCCTAGACGGGGCTGCGGAAGCCGATGGTGGGGACGGCCCGGCGGCGGTAGCAGGGGACGGCGCCGGGCGGGACGAGGGCGTCGAGGAAGGCGTAGCGGCCCCGCAGCTCCTCGGGGGCGGTGCGCCACCAGTGCGCCACCTCGGACCAGCCCGGGGCGGAGAGGGAGCCGCCGAACTCCTGCACCGAGAGGGCGGCGGTCAGGCCGGCGAAGGCCAGCCGGTCGGCCAGCGGCCACCCCGCGAGGCTGCCGGTGACGAACCCGGCCACGTAGACGTCCCCGGCGCCGGTCGGGTCCAGGGCCTCGACGGCGATGGCGGGGACCTCCGCCGTCTCCCCGGTCCGGGAGTCCACGGCGTAGGAGCCCTCCGATCCCATCGTCACCACCGCGACCGGCACCTTCTCGGCCAGGGCCCGGGCCGCGGCGCGGGGACAGTCGGTGCGGGTGTACCGCATGGCCTCGCCCGCGTTGGGCAGGAAGGCCTCGCAGTGCTCCAGGTCGACCAGGGCGCCGAGGTCCCAGCGGCCGGTGTCGTCCCAGCCGACGTCGGCGAAGATCCGCGAGCCGCGGTGGGTCGCCGATCCAGTCCTCGCGGCGGCCGGCGGCCAGCGAGGCGACGGCGGCACGGGTCCGCGGCGGACACCAGGGGAACGGGCCGGGGCCGGCCGGGGGCGGGGCCTCGTGGCCGTGGGAGACCATCGTGCGCTCACCCTCGTAGGCCATGGAGACGGTGACGGGGCTGTGCCAGCCGGGGATGGTGCGGGACATGGACAGGTCGATGCCCTCGCCCTGCTCCAGGGCGTCCCAGCAGTACTCGCCGTAGTGGTCGTCGCCGAAGGCGGCGGCGAGGGAGGTGCGCAGGCCCAGGCGGGCCAGGGCGGTGGCCATGTTGGCGACGCCGCCGGGGCTGGAACCCATGCCGCGCGCCCAGGACTCCGTGCCGCGGACCGGGGCGGAGTCGAGGCCGGTGAAGATGATGTCGAGGAACACCGTGCCGGTCAGGAAGACGTCGCAGCCCGGCTCCCGGGGGTCGCGCAACGGCCCCAGCGGGTCGAGTGTGTCGAGTGCTCCTGCTGCGGGGCGGCTGGTGCGGCTGTCCCGACTGGTCACGGTGTAACCCCCGTTGATGTGTCGTTTCTGCGTGCGGGCGAAGGGCTGCCAGATCTGCCCGGGCGCCCCTGGACCAAACCCAGTGTGACGCACCTCACCTGAGCCCGGCTCTCCTGCCGCCCTCGCCCCGCTGGTCCCGCACGCCGCCGGACGCCGCTAGCGCTTCGGCAGGGGGATCCGGCCCAGGTCGGCCGCGACCGTCAGCTCCCCCTCGAACCCGGCCCCGCGGGCCTCACGTTCGAACTCGGCGGGATCGGAGTACCGCTGCGAGAAGTGCGTCAGCACCAGGTGCCGGACCCCGGCGTCCCGCGCCACCCACGCCGCCTGCCCGGCGGTGAGGTGGCCGTGGTCCTCGGCCAGCGCCCTGTCCGCGTCCAGGAACGTGGACTCGATGACCAGCATGTCGCACCCCTCCGCCAGCTCGGAGACCCCCGGACACAGCCGGGTGTCCATGACGAAGGCGAACCGCTGCCCGGCCCGGTGCTCGCTGACGTCCTCCAGGGCGACCTCCCCCAGCCGCCCCTCGCGCTGGATCCGCCCGACGTCCGGACCCTTGATCCCGTACCGCGCGAGCAGCTCCGGCCGCATCCGGCGCCCGTCCGGCTCGGTCAGCCGGTAGCCGAAGGACTCCACGGGGTGCGAGAGGCGCCGCGCCTCCAGGACGTACGAGGGGCCCCGCGCGAGCACCCCGTCCCGCGCCACCGGCTCCTCCCGCAGCCGCACCGTCTCCCGGTAGGCGGTCGCGTAGCGCAGCCGGTCGAAGAACTTCTGCCCCGAGGCCGGGTAGTGCGCGGCCACGGGGTGCGGGACCTGGTCGAGGTTGATCCGCTGGATCACCCCGGCCAGACCGAGGCTGTGGTCACCGTGGAAGTGGGTGACACAGATCCGGTTGATGTCGTGGGCGGCGACCCCGGCCCGCAGCATCTGCCGCTGCGTGCCCTCGCCCGGGTCGAAGAGGATGCCCTCGCCGTCCCAGCGCAGCAGGTAGCCGTTGTGGTTGCGGTGCCGGGTGGGTACCTGGCTGGCGGTGCCGAGGACCACGAACTCGCGTACGGACACGAACGGCTACCCGGGGGGCCACTGGAGGCCGCGGCCGCCCAGGACGTGCAGGTGGGCGTGGAAGACGGTCTGACCGGCGCCGGCACCGGTGTTGAACACGACCCGGTAGCCGTGGTCGGCGATCTTCTCCTCGGCGGCGATCTCCCCGGCCTCACGCAGTATGTCGGCGATCACGGCCGGCTCGGCGGCGGCGAGGGAGGCCGCGTCGGGGTAGTGCACCTTCGGGATGACGAGCACGTGCGTCGGCGCCTGCGGGTTGATGTCCCGGAAGGCGATGGTGGTTTCGGTCTCCCGGACCACGGTCGCGGGGATCTTCCCCTCGACGATCTTGCAGAACAGGCAGTCCGCCTGCGGTTCCCCGGCCATGGCCGCGCCTCCCGTGAAGTGGATCGGTCGCCGCATGCTACCGGCCCGGCCGCCGGCACCGCCGCCGTTGCCTTGCGAGGGTCCAACCGGCCCCGACCCCGCCGCCGCCGTCCGTCGAGCCGCCGCGCGGGGCTGGTCCCCTGCCCGCCCTTCACCCGTTCTTCCCCCCAGCTACCACTGGGGGGAGTTCGAGGCGCGGGCGCGGTAGCGCCGTGTTCGGAGCCGCGCCCGGCGATCGAGGGCGGGAACGGAGGAAGGGCAGGGCGGGGAGACGGGTCCGCGCAGCGGCGGGCCGACCACCGGCCGGCCGGGTCAGGGGTTACGACCAGCGGCCCAGGCGGGCCAGCAGGACCGCCGTGGCCGCCGTCCCCGCCGTGGACGTGCGGAGCACGCTGCGCCCCAGCCGGTACGGGCGGGCGCCCGCCTCCGCGAAGGCGGCCAGTTCCTCCGGGGAGACCCCGCCCTCGGGGCCGACCACCAGGACCACCGAACCCGACTCGGGCAGCGCGGCCGTCGCCAGCGGCTCCGAGGCCGCCTCACGGTCCTCGTGGAGCACCATCGCCAGATCGGCGCCGGCCAGCAGCGCGGCCACCTGCTTGGTGGAGAGCGCCTCGCCGACCTCCGGGAAGCGGACCCGGCGCGACTGCTTGCCCGACTCGCGGGCGGTGGCCCGCCACTTGGCCAGGGACTTGGCCCCGCGCTCGCCCCGCCACTGGGTGATGCACCGCGAGGCCTGCCACGGCACGATGGCGTCGACGCCGGTCTCCGTCATCGTCTCCACCGCGACCTCGCCCCGGTCGCCCTTCGGCAGCGCCTGCACCACCGTGATCCGCACGGCCGGCTCCGGCTCCTCCTGGATCCCGTGCAGGTCCATGACCACCAGGCGGTCCTTGCCCTCGGCCGCCTTGACCACGCCCTCCGCCCAGCGGCCCCGCCCGTCGGTGAGGACCACGTCCTCGCCCGGGGCCAGCCGCTTCACGGACACGGCGTGCCGCCCCTCGGGGCCCTCCAGCACGAACTCCGGCCCCGCGGGGACCTCTTCGACCACGAACACGGGGGCTGTCATGACGCTCTCCTCATCTGCAACACCTTCAACGCACTCTGTGCCTCGGCCAGTTCGGCCGCCAGCACCTCCACCAGCTCCCCCGCCGGCAGCGCCCGGGCCAGCCGGTGCCCCTGCCCCGCCCACAGCGCCATGCCCTGCGGGTCCCCGGCCGCGGCGGCCGCCTTGCGCAGCCCCGAGGTCATGTGGTGGATCTGGGGGTAGCCGGCCGGGGCGTAGGGGCCGTGCTCGCGCACGAAGCGGTTCACCAGGCCCCGCGCGGGACGGCCGGAGAAGGCCCGGGTGAGCTCGGTGTGCGGGAACATCGGGTCGGTCAGGGCCTTCTTGTGCAGGGGGTGGGCGCCCGACTCCCGGCAGGCCAGGAAGGCCGTGCCGAGCTGCGCCGCGTCCGCGCCCGCCACGAGCAGCGCCGCGATCTGCGCGCCGCGCATCACCCCGCCGGCCGCGATGATCGGCAGGGCCACGGCCTCCCGTACCTGGGTGACCAGGGCGAGCAGGCCGACGGCGGCCGTGCCGTCGGTCTGCGGGTCGTCGCGGTGGGTGCCCTGGTGGCCGCCGGCCTCGACGCCCTGGACGCAGACGGCGTCGGCGCCGGCCGCCTGGGCGGTACGGGCCTCCTCGGCCGAGGTCACGGTGACGATCGTGTACGTGCCGACCGCCCGCAGCCGCGCGAGGGCGGCGGGGTCGGGACAGCCGAAGGTGAAGGAGACGACCCGTACCGGGTCCTCCAGCAGGATGGCGAGCTTGGCGTCGTAGCCGTCGTCGTTGGTGCCGATGATGTCCTCCTCGGCGAGGGAGACCTCGTACCAGCTCGCCTCGCCGGCCAGCTGCCCGCGGTAGGCCTCGACGGCGGCCGGGTCGACGTGGCCGGTCTGCGGCAGGAAGAGGTTCACACCGAAGGGGCGCCGGGTGAGCCCGCGCGTCTGCTTGATCTCCTGGTACATGCCGTCGGCGGTCTTGTAGCCGCCGGCCAGGAAACCGAGACCGCCCGCTTCGCACACGGCGGCGACGAGGGGCGGGCCGGAGACCCCGCCCGCCATGGGAGCCTGCACGATCGGGTAGGGGTGGAGACCGTTCGGTGCGGAGGACATGGACTGCATCGTGCCATGTCCGGGTCACGGCGCCGAATCATGGCATTCGCCTGGCATAGTCCGCTTTCCCGACCGCTTTCCCGCCCGCCTTCCCGCCGCTCTCCCGGCCGCCCTCCCCGAGTGCCGCAACGGCGAGGAGCCCGGTACGGGGTTCCCCGTACCGGGCTCCTGAGCGCACTGCCGCCGAGTGATCAGCGGCCGTTGAACGCGTCCTTCAGGCGGCTGAACAGGCCCTGCTGCCCCGGCGCGAACTGGCCCATGGGCCGCTCCTCGCCGCGCAGCTTGGCGAGCTGGCGCAGCAGCTCCTCCTGCTGGGCGTCCAGCTTGCCGGGGGTGGTCACCTCGACGTGGACGATCAGGTCGCCGCGGCCGCCGCCGCGCAGGTGCGTGACGCCGCGCCCGTGCAGCGGGATCGCCTGCCCGGACTGGGTGCCGGGGCGGACGTCGATCTCCTCCATGCCGTCCAGCGTCTCCAGCGGGCACTTGGTGCCCAGGGCCGCCGCCGTCATGGGGATGGTGACCGTGCAGTGCAGGTCGTCCCCGCGCCGCTGGAAGGTCGGGTGCGGCAGCTCGTGGATCTCCACGTAGAGGTCGCCGGCGGGGCCGCCGCCGGGGCCGACCTCGCCCTCGCCCGCGAGCTGGATCCGGGTGCCGTTCTCGACGCCGGCCGGGATCTTGACCGTGAGGCTGCGGCGGGAGCGGACCCGGCCGTCGCCCGCGCACTCGGGGCACGGGGTCGGGACCACGGTGCCGAAGCCCTGGCACTGCGGGCAGGGGCGCGAGGTCATGACCTGGCCCAGGAAGGACCGGGTGACCTGCGAGACCTCACCGCGGCCGCGGCACATGTCACAGGTCTGCGCGGAGGTGCCGGGGGCGGCGCCCTCGCCGGAGCAGGTGCCGCAGACCACGGCGGTGTCGACCTGGATGTCCTTGGTCGTGCCGAAGGCGGCCTCGTCCAGCTCCAGGTCCAGGCGGATCATGGCGTCCTGGCCGCGGCGGGTCCGCGAGCGCGGGCCGCGCTGCGAGGCCTGGCCGAAGAAGGCGTCCATGATGTCGGAGAAGTTGCCGAAGCCGCCGGCTCCGAAGCCGCCCGCGCCACCGCCGCCGCCCGAGGAGGACAGCGGGTCGCCGCCGAGGTCGTAGACCTGCTTCTTCTGCGGGTCGGAGAGGACCTCGTAGGCCGCGTTGATCTCCTTGAAGCGCTCCTGCGTCTTCGGGTCCGGGTTCACGTCCGGGTGGAGTTCACGCGCGAGGCGGCGGAAGGCCTTCTTGATCTCGTCCTGCGATGCGTCGCGGCGCACGCCGAGTACGGCGTAGTAGTCCGTGGCCACTTACGACTCCGCCAGGATCTGTCCGACGTAACGTGCCACTGCGCGTACCGCTCCCATCGTTCCGGGGTAGTCCATGCGGGTCGGTCCGACCACGCCGAGTTTGGCGACTGCTTCGCCGCCCGAACCGTAGCCGACGGACACGACCGACGTGGAGTTGAGTCCCTCGTAGGCGTTCTCGTGCCCGATCCGTACGGCCATCCCCGACTCCCCGGCCTCGCCCAGCAGCTTCAGGAGCACCACGTGCTCCTCGAGCGCTTCGAGCACCGGCCTGATCGTCAAGGGAAAATCATGTCCGAAGCGAGTGAGGTTGGCGGTGCCGCCGATCATCAGCCGCTCCTCCGCCTCCTCGGCCAGGGTTTCGAGAAGGGTCGCGAGCACCGCCTTGACGGTGGCCCGGTCGTCGATCTCGAAGGACTCCGGCAGGTCCTGCACCAGGTTCGGGACGTCGGTGAAACGCCGGCCGACGACCCGGCTGTTGAGCCGGGCCCGCAGGTCGGCGAGGGAGTTCTCGCCGAACGGGGTCTGGGTGTCGACCATGCGCTGTTCGACCCGCCCGGTGTCGGTGATCAGTACGAGCATCAGCCGGGCCGGGGCCAGCGACAGCAGCTCGACGTGCCGGACGGTGGAGCGGGTCAGCGACGGGTACTGGACGACGGCGACCTGGCGGGTGAGCTGCGCGAGCAGCCGTACCGTGCGGCCGACGACGTCGTCGAGGTCCACGGCCCCGTCGAGGAAGTTCTGGATGGCCCGGCGCTCGGGCGTCGACAGCGGCTTGACCCCGGCCAGCTTGTCGACGAAGAGGCGGTAGCCCTTGTCGGTGGGGATCCGGCCCGCGCTGGTGTGGGGCTGGGCGATGTAGCCCTCCTCCTCCAGCACCGCCATGTCGTTGCGCACGGTGGCCGGTGAGACGCCCAGCTTGTGCCGCTCGGTGAGGGCCTTGGAGCCGACGGGCTCCTCCGTCCCGACGTAGTCCTGGACGATGGCGCGCAGCACCTCGAGTCTGCGTTCACTGAGCATCGCGCACACCTCCGGATGCGGGTCGGTCGTCGGTTGGTCCGGGCCGGGCTGGCACTCTGACTGTTCGAGTGCCAGGGATCCCCCGGTCAGTGTACGGCCGGGTAGTACGCCGGGGGCAAGGGCGGCCCGCCAGGGTAGCGTCGCCGCATGGACATGCGTTGGGAAGAGGCGGGCTGGGAACGGGTGGCCGAGCGGGTGGGCCGGCGACGGCTCCCGGTGTGGGACTGCACGGTGGGGCTGGTGGTGGGGGACGACTCGATGCTCCTGATCGACCCCGGATCGAGCATCCGGGAGGGGGCCGGGATCCGCGCCGAGGCGGAGCGGCTGACCGGCCGGCACGTGACCCATATCGCATTCACCCACGGACATTTCGACCATGTGCTGGGCGGGCCCGCCTTCGCCGGTGCCCGGTTCTACGGCGCGGTGGGGCTGGACCGGCTGCTGGGCACGCCCGGGGGCCGGGAGGAGCTCCGGTACAGCGCGGTGGCCCAGGGCCTGGCGGAGGAGGAGGCCGCCGAGGCCTGCGACCTGCTCAAGGCGCCGGGGCACCTGGTGTCGGGCGAGTGGACGCTGGAGCTGGGCGGGGTGCAGGTGCTGCTGGCGAACCTGGGGCCCGCGCACTCCGAGCACGACCTGGCGGTCTTCGTACCGGGCGAGCGGGAGACGGTGTTCTGCGGGGATCTGGTCGAGGAGTCGGGCGAGCCGCAGGCGGGCTCGGACGCGGTGCCGGGGCAGTGGCCGGCGGCCCTGGACCGGCTGCTGTCGCTGGGCGGGGAGGACGCGCTGTACGTGCCGGGTCACGGAGCGGTGGTGGACGCGGGCTTCGTGCGTGCGCAACGCGACACACTGGCGGACCGGTTCGGCGTGTCGCGGGCGTGAGCGCGGCCGCGCTCCTAGTGTCGGCCGGATGCGTGAGTACTCGCCCGACCTGACCCCGCAGTGGAAGCGCCCCAAGGCCGTGCCGGAGGTGCCGGCCGACCCCGATCTGGTGGTGGAGGTGGCGGGCACGGACTTCTGCGGCGCGGTGGTGGCGTGCGAGGCGGGCACGGTGACCCTGGAGGACCGGTTCGGCAAGCGCCGGGTGTTCCCGCTGGAGCCGCGCGGCTTCCTGCTGGACGGCGCGGTGGTGACGCTGACGCGCCCGTCACGGGCTCCCGCCGCGCCGGCCCGTACGGCCTCGGGCTCGATCGCCGTCCCGGGGGCGCGGGCGCGGGTGGCGCGGGCGGGGCGGATCTACGTGGAGGGGCGGCACGACGCCGAGCTGGTCGAGCGGGTGTGGGGCGACGACCTGCGGATCGAGGGCGTGGTGGTGGAGTACCTGGAGGGGGTCGACGACCTCGCGGCGGTGGTGGCGGAGTTCGCCCCGGGGCCCGACGCCCGGCTGGGCGTCCTGGTCGACCACCTGGTCCCCGGCTCGAAGGAGTCCCGGATCGCGGCGTCGGTGAGCGGGCCGGACGTGCTGGTGGTGGGTCACCCGTACGTGGACGTCTGGCAGGCGGTGAAGCCGTCGGCGCTGGGCATCGGGGCGTGGCCGGAGGTCCCGCGCGGCCAGGACTGGAAGACGGGCGTCTGCCGGGCCCTGGGCTGGCCGGAGAACACGGGGGCCGCCTGGCAGCACATCCTGTCCCGGGTGACGTCCTACCGGGACCTGGAGCCGACGCTGCTGGGGCGGGTGGAGGAGCTGATCGACTTCGTCACGGGTAGTGGTGAGGCCTGACGCCCTGGAACGTGCCGAAGTCACTCGTGTCCAGCTCGATACCGAGCGGTTCCAGCGACACCGACTCGCCGAACTTCCACAGCCGTTGCGACCGGTAGTCGGCATCGTCTCCCTTGCCGACCGGGCTGGTCAGCAGGACACACTGCCCGACGACGGGGTCGATGATCAGGTAGGCGGGTACCCGGCCGGCGGCGTAGATCGAGCGCTTGGTCACGTAGTCCCTGTCGACGCTGGTCTTGGAGACGACCTCCACCACCAGCGTGATCAGTTGCGACGGCAGGAGACGTCCCGACCCCGGGTTCGCCTGACGATCCAGGACCACCAGGTCGGGAACGGGCTCGCTCGCCTCGTCGACGATGTCGACGTCCTGGGTCTGGAGCCGTACCCACCGCTTGCGCGGGATCTGGTCCTGCACGTCCTCCACGATCAGGTTGTGCACCAGATCGGGACCGGCCATCATCACGATTTCCCCCCGGAGGAGCTCGGCCTTAACGCCCTCGGGGGGCTCGAACCCCGCGAAGAATTTGGCCATCCCGTACTCGTCCACAGCGGTCATCTCCGTGGTCCTCCACATCCGCCGCGTACTGTCGACGGCAGCCTAGGAACAGCCTAGGTCGTCTCTTTCGGATCTTGCCGGTCAA
>NZ_JZWV01000108.1 GCF_000966975.1 Streptomyces katrae
CAAGATCCGAAAGAGACGGCCTAGGCAGTACGGACCCGGTAACGGGGGGATTCACCCGGGCGGGGGATCAGTCCACCAGGTCCCGCACCACCGCGTCCGCCAGGAGCCGCCCCCGCAGGGTCAGGACCGCGCGCCCCGCCTCGTACGGGGCCGCCTCCAGGAGGCCGTCGGACAGGGCGCGGCGGGAGGCCGCCAGGCCCGCCGGGGCCAGCAGGGACAGCGGGACGCCGTCGACCAGGCGGAGCTCCAGCAGGATCCGCTCCACCCGCCGGTCCTCCTCGGAGAGGAGCTCGCGTCCCGCGCCCGGGGAGCGGCCCTCGGCGAGGGCCGCCGCGTAGGCGCCGGGGTGCTTGACGTTCCACCAGCGGACCCCGCCCACGTGCGAGTGGGCTCCGGGGCCGGCGCCCCACCAGTCGGCGCCGCGCCAGTACAGCTCGTTGTGCAGGCAGGGCCCGGCCTCGGAGGTGGCCCAGTTCGAGACCTCGTACCAGGAGTACCCGGCCCGCTCCATGACCTCGTCGGCGATCAGGTACCGGTCGGCGTGGACGTCGTCGTCGGTCATCGGGACCTCGCCGCGGCGGATCCGGCGGGCCAGCTGGGTGCCCTCCTCGACGATCAGGGCGTACGCGCTGATGTGGTCGGGGCCGGCGCCGAGCGCGGCGTCCAGGGAGGCCCGCCAGTCCTCGTCGGTCTCACCGGGGGTGCCGTAGATCAGGTCGAGGTTGACGTGCTCGAAGCCCGCCGCGCGCGCCTCGGCGACACAGGCCTCGGGGCGGCCGGGGGTGTGCGTGCGGTCGAGGACCTTGAGGACGTGCTGCCTGGCGCTCTGCATGCCGAAGGAGATCCGGTTGAACCCGCCCGCGCGCAGCTCCGCCAGGTACTGGGGGTTCACGGACTCGGGGTTGGCCTCGGTGGTGACCTCGGCGTCCTCGGCCAGGCCGAACTCGTCGCGGATCGCCCCGAGCATGCGGACGAGGTCGGCGGCGGGAAGCAGGGTGGGCGTGCCGCCGCCGACGAAGACGGTCCGCACGGCGCGCGGGTCGTCGCCGAGCACCTTGCGGGCCAGGCGGACCTCGTCGATCAGGGTGTCGGCGTAGTTCTCGCGGGAGGCGAGGACGCCGCCGGTGCCGCGCAGCTCGGTGGCGGTGTAGGTGTTGAAGTCGCAGTACCCGCAGCGGGTGGCGCAGTACGGGACGTGCAGGTAGAACCCCAGCGGCCGCTCGCCGGCGCCCGCCAGGGCGTGCGACGGCAGCGAGCCGTCTTCGGGCATGGGGTCACCGTCGGGCAGTGCGGAAGGCATGGGCCCATTGTCCCGCACTGCCCCATGGTCGTTTACGCCCTCGGCCCCGGGGCGGGGTCAGGCCTCGCGGGACCCGGCGTACATCTCCTCGATGAGGTGCTTGAACTCGCGCTCGACGACCGGGCGCTTCAGCTTGAGGCTGGGCGTGAGGTCGCCGTGCTCGACGTCCAGGTCGCGGGGCAGGATCCGGAACTTCTTGATCGTCTGCCAGCGCTGGAGGTTCTCGTTGAGGGTCTGTACGTAGGTCTCGATCAGGCGGTCGGTCTCGGGGGCGGCCAGGACCTCGGCGTACGTCTTGCCCTCCAGGCCGTTCTCGGCGGCCCAGCCGAGGATGGCGGGCTCGTCGAGGGCGATCAGGGCGGAGCAGAAGTTCCGGTCGGCTCCGTGGACGACGATGGCGGAGACGTAGGGGCAGATCGCCTTGAACTGGCCCTCGATCTCGGCAGGGGCGACGTACTTGCCGCCGGAGGTCTTGATCAGGTCCTTCTTGCGGTCGGTGATGCGCAGGTAGCCGTCCGGGGAGAGCTCGCCGATGTCGCCGGTGTGCAGCCAGCCGTCGCTCTCCAGGACCTCGTCGGTCTTGTCGGGCTGGCGGTGGTAGCCCTGCATGATGCCGGGGCCGCGCAGCAGGACCTCGCCGTCGTCGGCGATGCGGACCTCGGTGCCGGGCAGCGGCTTGCCGACGGTTCCGGTGCGGTAGGCCTCGCCGGGGTTGACGAAGGAGGCGGCGCTGGACTCCGTGAGGCCGTAGCCCTCCAGGATGTGGATGCCGGCGCCGGAGAAGAAGTAGCCGATCTCGGGGGCGAGGGCGGAGGCGCCGGAGACGGCGGCGCGCAGTTTGCCGCCGAAGGCCTCGCGGAGCTTGGAGTAGACGAGCGCGTCGGCGACCTTGTGCCTGGTGGAGAGGCCGAAGGGGGCGGTGGCCCGGCCGGTGCGGCGGTAGTTGTCCTGGGTGACCTTGGCGTACTCGCGGGCGACACCGACCGCCCACTGGAAGATCTTGTACTTGGCGCCGCCGCCGGCCCGGGCCTTGGCGGCCACGCCGTTGTAGACCTTCTCGAAGATGCGCGGGACGGCCGCCATGTAGGTGGGCTGGACGACCGGCAGGTTCTCGATGATCTTGTCGATGCGGCCGTCGACGGCCGTGACGTGCCCGACCTCGATCTGGCCGGAGGTGAGCACCTTGCCGAAGACGTGCGCGAGCGGCAGCCACAGGTACTGCACGTCGTCGCTGTGGATCATGCCGGTGGCGACGGTGGCCTTGGCCATGTACGACCAGTTGTCGTGCGGGAGGCGGACGCCCTTGGGGCGGCCGGTGGTGCCCGAGGTGTAGATGAGGGTGGCGAGCTGGTCGGAGGTGATGGCCGCGATCCGGTCCTTGACCGCCGCCGGGTGCTGGTCGAGGTACTCCTTGCCGCGCGCCTCCAGGTCGGCGAGGGACAGCACCCAGCCCTCCGGGTCACCCTCGGCGGCTACCGCGTCGGCCGCCTCCATGACGACCACGTGGGCCAGGTCGGGGAGGTCGGCGCGGCGCTCGCGGGCCTTGGCCAGCTGCTTGGCGTCCTCGGCGATGAGCACCCGGCTCTCGGAGTCCGAGAGGATGAAGGCGGACTCGTCCGCGTTGGTGCTGGGGTAGATGGTGGTGACGGCGCCGCCGGCGCACATCACGCCCAGGTCGGCCAGGATCCACTCGACGCGGGTGTTGGAGGCGAGGGCGACGCGCTCCTCGGGGCGCAGGCCCAGGGTGATCAGGCCGGCGGCGATGGCGAAGACCCGGTCGGCCGCCTGGCCCCAGCTGAGCGACTTCCAGTCGTCCGGGCCTCCCTCGGGGCGGGCCGAGGGCACGGGGTAGCGGTAGGCCTCCCCGTTCGGCGTGGCGGCGACGCGGTCAAGGAAGAGGGCCGCCACGGTGGGCGGACGGTTCTCGATCAAGGTCTGTGTGTCGCTCACGACATCCTCCGGACCGGGTCCACGCGGCCAGGGCGTGGGCGTGGGGCGCTTGGGACTGGCGGGGCCGGCCGCCGGGTACACGGCTGGCAGATTTTCATTACCGGCCGGTTAACTGGCCGGTAACCATCGAGCTTTGATCAGGGTAGAGGCCGCCCGCCCGGTGCGTAAGGGCCTCCGAGCGGCCGCTTCATAACGAAAAGGGCCCCCATGCGTGTGCATGTGGGCCCTTTCGCGCGACATGGAACGGCGCGGCTACTTCTTCTTGCCGCTGGACTCGTCGCTGGAGAGGACGGCGATGAAGGCCTCCTGCGGGACCTCCACGGAGCCGACCATCTTCATGCGCTTCTTGCCTTCCTTCTGCTTCTCCAGCAGCTTCCGCTTACGGGAGATGTCACCGCCGTAGCACTTGGCGAGGACGTCCTTGCGGATGGCGCGGATGGTCTCGCGGGCGATGACGCGGGAGCCGATCGCGGCCTGGACCGGCACCTCGAAGGCCTGCCGGGGGATGAGCTCGCGCAGCTTGGCGACCAGGCGCACGCCGTAGGCGTAGGCGGCGTCCTTGTGGCAGACGGCGGAGAAGGCGTCGACCTTGTCGCCGTGCAGCAGGATGTCCACCTTGACCAGGCTGGAGGCCTGCTCGCCGGTGGGCTCGTAGTCGAGGGAGGCGTATCCGCGCGTCTTGGACTTCAGCTGGTCGAAGAAGTCGAAGACGATCTCCGCGAGGGGGAGGGTGTAGCGGATCTCGACGCGGTCCTCGGAGAGGTAGTCCATGCCGAGCAGGGTGCCGCGGCGCTGCTGGCAGAGCTCCATGATCGCGCCGATGAACTCGGTGGGCGCGAGGACGGTGGCCCGGACGACCGGCTCGAAGACGTCCTTGATCTTGCCTTCGGGGAACTCGCTCGGGTTGGTGACGGTGACTTCCTTGCCGTCCTCCAGCACCACCCGGTAGACCACGTTGGGCGCGGTGGCGATCAGGTCGAGGCCGAACTCGCGCTCCAGGCGCTCGCGCACCACGTCCAGGTGGAGCAGGCCGAGGAAGCCGACGCGGAAGCCGAAGCCGAGGGCCGCGGAGGTCTCCGGCTCGTAGACGAGCGCGGCGTCGTTGAGCTGGAGCTTGTCCAGGGCCTCGCGCAGCTCCGGGTAGTCCGAGCCGTCGAGCGGGTACAGACCGGAGAAGACCATCGGCTTCGGGTCCTTGTAGCCGCCGAGGGACTCGGTGGCGCCGTTCGTCTGCTGGGTGATGGTGTCGCCGACCTTGGACTGGCGGACGTCCTTCACGCCGGTGATCAGGTAGCCCACCTCGCCGACGGACAGGCCGTCGGCCGGCAGCATCTCGGGCGAGTTGGTGCCGATCTCCAGCAGCTCGTGCGTGGCGCCGGTGGACATCATCCGGATGCGCTCGCGCTTGTTGAGCGTGCCGTCGACGACACGGACGTAGGTGACCACGCCGCGGTAGGAGTCGTATACCGAGTCGAAGATCATCGCGCGGGCGGGGGCGTCCTTGACGCCGACCGGGGCCGGAACGGTGTCGACCACGCGGTTGAGCAGCGCGTCGACGCCGAGGCCGGTCTTCGCCGAGACGCGCAGCACGTCGTCGGGGTCGCAGCCGACCAGGTTCGCGAGCTCCTCGGCGAACTTCTCCGGCTGGGCGGCCGGCAGGTCGATCTTGTTCAGGACCGGGACGATCGCGAGGTCGTTCTCCATCGCCAGGTACAGGTTGGCGAGGGTCTGGGCCTCGATGCCCTGGGCGGCGTCCACCAGGAGGATCGTGCCCTCGCAGGCGGCGAGGGAGCGCGAGACCTCGTAGGTGAAGTCGACGTGGCCCGGGGTGTCGATCATGTTCAGGATGTGCGTGGTCCCGGTCCCGGCGCCCTCGGTGGGGGCCCAGGGCAGACGGACCGCCTGCGACTTGATCGTGATGCCGCGCTCACGCTCGATGTCCATGCGGTCGAGGTACTGGGCGCGCATCTGCCGCTGGTCGACGACGCCGGTGAGCTGCAGCATCCGGTCGGCGAGGGTCGACTTGCCGTGGTCGATGTGCGCGATGATGCAGAAATTGCGGATCAGCGCCGGGTCGGTACGGCTCGGCTCGGGCACGTGGCTGGGGATGGCGGGCACGCAGTGTCCTGATTCTCGGGTCGCTGTCGGATCTGCTGTCGAACGGTACGCAGGCTCCCATGGTCCCATGGACCGGGCGATGCGCTCGGTTTGGGCCGGTCGGAGCGCGCCTGGTAGCCTGGGTGGCTGTGTCTCGCATGCCCTCTCAGCAGACGGGGCACATCCGGAAAAATACTCTGAACCTGAAAAGGCTCTTTCGTGGCGAACATCAAGTCCCAGATCAAGCGGAACAAGACCAACGAGAAGGCCCGCCTTCGCAACAAGTCGGTCAAGTCCGAGCTGCGCACCTTCATCCGCAAGGCCAACGAGGCCATCCTCGCCGGCGACGCGGAGAAGGCCACCGCTGCGGCCCGCCTGGCTTCCAAGAAGCTGGACAAGGCCGTCTCGAAGGGTGTCATCCACAAGAACGCCGCCGCCAACAAGAAGTCGGCGCTGGCCTCCAAGGTTGCCGCCATCTGAGGTTCCGCACTCGATGTGAACGCCGGAAAGGACCAAGCGGGCCCTCTCATCCGCTCCTGACCGGCACCCCGCGCCGCACGCGGCCTGCGTTCGCCACGCGGGTGCGGCGCACCAGCTCCACAGCAGCACACCTGGTCGCAGACCAGTCGTCACTGCCCGTCCGGTTCCCCACCGGGCGGGCAGTGCGCATTGTGTACACCCGACTCGGCACGGGCACGGGAAGCGGGGGGCTGTATGGGGTCGTCGGAACTGCTCATCGTCCTGGACCGGGACCGTGGCACTCCACTCCAGCAGCAGGTGTGCGACCAGGTCACCGCCCTCGTGCGGTCGGGTCAGCTGCGGCCGGGCGACGCCATGCCGCCGTCCCGGGAACTCGCCCGGCAGCTCGATGTGTCCCGGACCGTCGTCATCCGGGCCTATGAGCTCCTGCGCGCCCACGGGATCCTGACCGCCCGCCGCGGTTCCGGAACCAAGGTCGCAGGTCTCGCGGGCGGTGCCGCCCCGCCCCGGGCCCCCCGCACGACACCCCCGGTACTCGCCCCGCAGCCGCCCAGGGCCACCGACGGCGGCGATGCGCTCTGGCAGCCCTGGGAGCCGGCCCCCACCCATCACCCCCGTACCGCGCTCGACTTCCGCCACGGCACGCCTGCCCTCGCGGACTTCCCCGTCGCCCGCTGGCGGCAGTCCCTGCACGAGGCCTATGGACGCGCCGACGCCGCGGCGCTCGGTTACGGCCCGGCCGAGGGGTCACCGGCCTTGCGCAGGGAGATCGCCTCGCTGGTTCGCCAGAGCCGGGCCCTGGACCCGTCCCCCGACCACATCATGGTCACCGGCGGTGCCACCCAGGCCTTGGACATCCTCACCCGGATGCTCGTCCGGCAGGGGGACGTGGTGGTGATCGAGGACCCCAGCCATACCGTGCTGCGCCAGGTCTTCGGCTGCTCCGAGGCCGCCGTGGTACCCGTCCCCGTGGACGAGGAGGGCCTGCGGGTGGCGGACATCGACGCCTGCGTCCGGGCCCAGGGACACGACCCGGCGCGGGTGAAGCTGGTGTACGTGACGCCGTCGCACCAGTTCCCGACCGGGTTCATCATGTCCGGAACCCGCCGGCGCGCCCTCCTGGAGTGGGCGTACGCGCACGGGGCGACGGTTCTGGAGGACGACTACCACAACGAGTTCACGTTCTCCGCGGAGCGGCTGCCGGCGCTGGCGGCCGAGCGGCACCGGGACACCGTCGTCTACGTGGGCAGCTTCAGCAAGACGCTCTTCCCCGCCCTGCGGATCGGCTACGCGGTGCTGCCCCCGGATCTCGTGCGGCCCTTCCTCGGCATCAAGTGGATCACCGACAGATTGACGCCCATGATCGCCCAGGAGGCGCTCGGGAGTTTCATCTCCACCGGTGCGTACGCCCGCCACATCAGCCGCATGACCCGGCTGTACCGGCAGCGCCGAAGCCGCCTCCTGGAGGCGTTGTACGAGCACTTCGGTGCCGAGCTACGGATCTCCGGGGAGGCGGCGGGCCTGCACGTCCTGGTCACCCTCATCGGTGCGCGCGGCGTCCCGGAGGACAGGATCACGCGGCTGGCGGCGGCGCGCGGGGTCCGGATCTACCCCGCGTCGGGCTACTTCGTCCAGGACCCGCCGGCCGAGCCGACGTTCCTGATGGGGTATGCCGCCCTGCCCGTCGCCCAGATCACCGAGGGGGTCGCCCTCCTGGCCGCCGCGGTGCGGGAGGCGACGGGTCGGCCTGCGGCTCCGTGAAGCGCGGGCGGTGGAACCGCGCGAGGTGGGCGTGCGGAACGGTGCAGTCGATGCGGCGGGTGCGGCGGCGGTCGGGGGAGACCCGGATGCGGCGCCCTTCGTGGACACGGACGGCCTGATCCGCAGCAGCGCGTACACCGCCATGCCGGCCAGTGGCGCCGCGAGGAGCGTGACGAAGACGGGCTGGTGCCCGTGCGCGGTCCAGATGACGCCGAGGCCCACCGGTCGAGTGCCCACAGCAGCCCCGCGACCAGCAGCAGGAGCTGGGCCAGTCCGTCGGCCTCGGGGCCTCCTGGCCGCTCGGCAGCAGGACCACCGTGCGGACACCGAGGTCGGCGGCGGCCTCGACGACACTGCGGAACTGCGCGGTGTAGCGGCCCGCGGCGGGTCGGTAGACGACCAGAATCGAATGGTTCGTCGGAGTGTTCATGGGATGCTCCTCAAGCGAGTCGTGAGCCGCTGCGCCCATGGGATACGGGCTCAGCGGGCGGTCGCGGCCGACGGGGCGCCGAACAGCTCCCCGGACGACGTGGACCGGTCGAGCACCAGCGGTTTGCCCGGCTCGCCACCGAGGGCGACGAGCCCGTCCACGAGCCGGCGGAGCGCCTCCTCGACGTCGGCGCGGCCACCGTCGTGCGCGGACTCCACGGTGAGCAGGAGGCGGCGCGGGCCGAGGTCGGTCTTGACCACGTCGCCCTGCCGCCAGTTCCAGCGCCGCGAGTGGGCGCGGCCCCGCCCGTCGGCGTAGACGACCTCGCCCGGTTCGGGACACTCGGGCGCGTCCGGTGCGCCGAGCGGCAGATAGGTCTCGTCGCCATGGGCGAGGCGGACCTCCAACTCGCCCTCGACGTCACCGACGTCGCAGGAGGCCACCGGCAGGCGGCTGTCCAGCGACACGGCATTGCACAGGTCCACCAGGGAGTTGATCCGCGGCAGCCGGTCCCCCTTGGCCACCCTGCGCAGCACGGACTCGGCGGCGCAGGGGAAGCGGTTGGGGTTGACGTCGACGGCCCGGTAGGCGTCCCGCCAGGCCGCGATCGAGGGCAGCGCGGAGACGTCCGCCTTGGTGAGCTGCGCGGTGTGCAGCCGGTCCTCGGCCGCGGTGAGCTGCGCCACCACCGCCGGGGCGTCCCTGACGACGTCGATGTGCGGCACGGCGATCAGGCCGAGCACATAGCCGGGTACGCGCTCCGACAGCCGCGCGTCGACGGTGACGGTCACGGTGCGGGGATCGGCGGGCGTGGTTTCCATGGGGCGGTGATCCTTCACTTCGGGGCTCTGGGTCGTTCTGGGGGTCGGGGCCGGCGGTCCCGGTGCCGGGTCCGGCGGTGGTTCCGGCGTCGGTCCTGATGGCCGGTCCGGCGGGTGGTCCGCTGATGACCTGCTCGACCTTAGGGAGCGGGCGGGCCGCCGGATGTGGCCAATTCCCGGGATTTCCGGGAGACCACTTCCGCCCGGCCGCGGCCGGCGGGCCGGCCGGTCAGCCGGTCTTCCCCACCGGTTCGGGCTGCCGGGAGGCCGGTTCCTTCAGAAGTACGCCGATGAGGGCCGTCACCAACGCGAGGACCGCCAGCCCCGCCCCGTACACGCCGAGCCGGTCCAGGGCGTCCGCACCGCCGTGGGCCAGCACCCGGCCGCCGAGGAACCCGCCCAGCGAGATGCCGGCGAAGGTGGCCGACGAGTTGAGGGAGAGCAGCAGCGGCCCCGAAGCGGGTGCGATCGCGAACAGCCGGTGCTGCTGGGGAGGCTGTTCCGGCCTGGAACAGCTGGCCTTCACCCGCTTCATCGACACCGGCGCCCTCGACCGCCACCAGCGCAAGCTCCGCGCGGAATTCCACCGTCGCCGCCAGGTCATCCGTCGGCAGACCGAGGCCTGCCTGCCCGGGGCGCGTCTCACCGGCCGCGACGGCGGTCTCCAGGCCTACCTCCAACTCCCCCCGCACCTGGACGAACTGGCCCTGGTCCGGGCCGCCCGCGAACAGTCGGTGCTGGTCCGGGGCAGCCGCTTCTACACCCTCACGGACGCGTCGAGGCCACCCGCCCTGGTGATCAGCTACGCCACCGTCGACTGCGCAGGACTGACCAAGAGCCTGCAGGCCATCGGTGCGGCATACCGGCAGTTGGCCGGTATGCCGTAGGGCCCGCGCCCAGGTGCGGTGCCCGGTCTCCGCCCTTCCCCGGGCGGCGGGGCCGGGTCCTCGTGCGTTCGCCGGTCCGCGGTGTCAGCGGCGCTGGGGGCGGGCCGCGCGGGCCACGGCCACGACGGCCTTCTCCAGGGCGTACTCGGGGTCGTCCCCGCCGCCCTTGACCCCCGCGTCGGCCAGCGCGATGGCGCGCAGCGCCTCCGAGACGCCGTCCGCCGACCAGCCGCGCATCTGCTGCCGGACGCGGTCGATCTTCCACGGCGGCATGCCGAGGTCCCGGGCGAGGTCCCCGGGGCGGGCTCCGCGCGGGGCGGAGGCCAGCTTCCCGATCGCCCGGACGGCCTGCGCCAGCGCACTGGTGATCAGCACGGGCGCGACCCCGGTCGCCAGGGACCAGCGCAGGGCCTCCAGGGCCTCCGCCGCCCGCCCCTCGACCGCCCGGTCGGCGACGGTGAAGCTGGAGGCCTCCGCACGTCCGGTGTAGTAGCGGCCGACCACGGCCTCGTCGATCGTGCCCTCGACGTCCGCGCACAGCTGCGCCACCGCGCTCGCCAGCTCCCGCAGGTCGGAACCGATCGCGTCGACCAAGTTCTGGCAGGCCTCGGGGGTGGCCGAGCGGCCCAGGGTCCGGAACTCCTGCCGGGCGAAGGAGAGCCGGTCCGCGGCCTTCGTCATCTTCGGGCAGGCGATCTCCCGGGCCCCCGCCTTGCGGGCGGCGTCCAGCACGGCCTTGCCCTTGACCCCGCCCGCGTGGAGGAGGACGAGGGTGATCTCCTCGTACGGGTCGGCGAGGTAGGCCTTGACCTCCTTCACCGTGTCCGCGCCCAGGTCCTGCGCGTTGCGCACGATCAGGACCTTGCGCTCGGAGAAGAGCGACGGGCTGGTCAGCTCGGCCAGGGTGCCGGGCTGGAGCTGGTCGGAGGTGAGGTCCCGCACGTCCGTGTCGGCGTCGGCCGCGCGGGCGGCCTTCACCACGTCCCGGACGACGCGGTCCAGCAGCAGGTCCTCCTGCCCCACCGCGAGGGTGATCGGGGCGAGGGGTTCGTCGGTGGGGTTCTTCCTGGTGGCCATCGGCTCCAGCATCCCACGCCGCACTGACAGCGCCCCGCGCCCGGTGCCCGAGAATGGTCCGGTGAACCTGCGACATGTACTGGTCCTGCCCGACCGCGACGCCGCCGAGGAGGTGGCCCAGGAGGCCGTGGACCGCTTCGGCCTCCCCGAGGAGCCCCAGCTGGTGCGCGACGCCCTGGCCGGCGAGGACGACGCCGAGGACGCCCAGTGGCTGGTGGTCGTCGAGGACCCGCAGCAGCGGCTGGACACCGCCGTGCTGGACGAGCTCGCCGCCGAGTACGAGGGCTGGCTCGAGGCCCCCTGAGCCTGCCGCCCGCGCCGGCCTCAGGCCTTGTGGACGATCTGGACGTCCAGCGCCACTTCCACGCTCGAACCGATCGCCGCGATCCCCTGCGCCAGCATGGACTGCCAGTTCAGGGTGAAGTCCTCGCGGTGCAGCTCCGCCGTGGCCCGGCAGGCGGCGCGCGGCTCGCCCTCCAGGCCCGTGCCCACGCCCAGGTACTGGGTGTCCAGGGTGACGGAACGGCTCACCCCGTGGAGGGTCAGGGCGCCCGCGACCGCCCAGCGGCTGCCGCTGCGGTGGATGAACCGCTCGCTGTAGAACTCCACCGTCGGGTAGCGGGCCGCGTCCAGGAAGTCCGCCGACCGCAGGTGGTCGTCCCGCATGCGGAGCCCGGTGTCGATGCTCGCCGCGTCGATGATGACGTGCATGGAGGAGTCCTCCATGCGCTCGGCGATCCGCACCGCGCCGGCGAAGGTGGTGAACCGGCCGTGGATCCGGGCGAAGCCGATGTGCTTCGCGGTGAAGCCGATCGAGGAGTGCGTCGGGTCCAGTTCCCAGTGGCCGGGCTGCGGCAGGACCGGCGGCTCCACCGAGTCCAGGACGATCTCCGCGGTGCCGGGCTGCGCCGGATCCCCCACGAGGGTCGCCCCGTGGAACGGTGCGTAGCCCTCGGCGCTGACCGACAGCCGGTACTCCCCCTCCGGCATGGCCGCCGTGAACCCCCCGTACGGGTCCGTCTCGCCGCTGACGACCCGTCGGCCGATCGGGTCGGTCACCTCGAACTTGGCCTGGCGGATGGGCTGGTGGACCGTGTCGAGGACCCGGCAGCTCAACAGGCGTGCCGTGGGCGGCAGAGTCAGTGTGGCGGACGTCTGTGAACTCCCGCTCCCGGCCGTATCCGTCCCCCGTCGGCGACCGAACATGGCTGATGCACCCCCGTGCTGTGTGTACTTGGTCGGTTCTGGCGAAGAGGCATTCGATCATGCTGTCGGGTTGTGGGCAAACAGAATGGTCGCGCCCGGTATGACCGCGCCTTTTCGGCCGCCGTCCGGCCGGAAACGCCCGTAGCCCCGAACGGCCGCCGCAGACCGCCACGGAGCCGTCCGTATCGGTGCGCAGCACAGCCGCCCCAAGGGCTCCGAGCCGTTCGAGGGTGCCCCGCGACGGATGCCCGTAGCGGTTGCCCGCGCCGACCGGGACAAGGGCGAGCCGTGGCCGGATCCGGTCCATGAGGCCAGGGTCCTGGTGCGCAGAGCCGTGGTGGGCGACCTTGAGCACGTCCACCCGCCCCAGTTCCGGATGCTCCCTCAGCAGGGCCTGCTGGGAAGCCGGTTCGAGGTCACCGAGCAGCAGGAACGTCAGCCCCGAGTTGCGCGCCAGCAGGACCACGCTCGTATCGTTGGGCCCCTGCGGCACCGGCGCGGAGGCCGACGGCCACAGCACCTGCCACTCCAGCCGCCCGGCCCGCCGCCGCTCCCCCGCCACCGCCGCCACGACGGGCACCCCGGCCCCCGCCGCCGTCCGCCGGACCAGGGCCGCCCGGTCGGGCGGATCCGCCACGGCCGTGGTCTCGATCACACCCACGGAACGGCCCCGCAGCACCCCGGACAGCCCGCCCACGTGGTCGGCATGGAAGTGCGTCAGCAGCAGTAATGGGATGCTTGTCACACCGAGGGTGCGCAAGCAGGCGTCCACCGGCCCCGGTTCGGGTCCGGCGTCGACCACGACGGCCGTCCCGGGCCCGGCGGCGAGCACGGCGGCGTCCCCCTGCCCCACGGCGCACTGGACGTAGCTC
>NZ_JZWV01000865.1 GCF_000966975.1 Streptomyces katrae
CCCCGGGGGCGGGCGGCGGACGGCCCCGCCGGGGCGGCGGGGTCGGGCCGTTCCCAGGATCCCGCGCCGGGGCGGCGCTGCCCAGGCCCCGTTCGCATGAACCGGGGAGCACCGGCACTCGGCCAACGCCCGTCCCACTGCGGACATCTGACGGGCGACCAGTTATCGTGTCGAGCCAGTGCTCCGACCGTCGCCGCAGCGCAGGGGGTATCGCCGTGACCCGCCGACTCCGCCCCGTGGGGCTGGACTTCCTGGAGCGGGCCCCCGCCCGCCTGGTCTTCACGGCCAGGGCGACGGCCCGGCCCGAGGACCTGTACCGGGCGCTCGCCGAGGAGGTGACGGGCTGGCCGGCCTGGTTCGGGGCGGTGTCGCTGGCCCGGCCCACCGGGGGCGGTGCCGGGCGGGAGATCAGGCTGCGGGGCGGGGTCCGGTTCCAGGAGACGATCGTGGCCGCGGAGGCCCCGCGGCGCTACGCGTACCGGGTCGACGAGACCAACGCACCCGGGCTGAGCGCCCTGTTGGAGGAGTGGCTGCTGGCCCCGGCCGCCGGGCCCCGCTCCCCCGGCAC
>NZ_JZWV01000866.1 GCF_000966975.1 Streptomyces katrae
TCGGGCCCCGCTCCCCCGGCACCCTGGTGCGCTGGACCTTCGCCGCCGACGGCCCGGCCGCCCTCCGCCTGGCACTGGCCGCCGCCCGCCCGGGGCTCGGCCACTCCTTCCGTACGGCGGTGCGCACGCTCGACGCCCGGCTGGCCTCGGCCCCGGGCCGCGGCTGAGCCCCGGCCCAGGGCGCGGGCCTCAGCCCTGGGGCTCGCGCCACTCCCCGGTCTCCAGCAGCGTCCGGATCGTCTTCGCGTACGGGTCGATGTCGAGGCCCTGCGCCGCCAGCCACTCGTCCGAGTAGTACTTGTCGAGGTAGCGGTCGCCCGGGTCGCAGAGCAGGGTCACGACGCTGCCCTTGCGGCCCTCCGCCACCATCTCGGAGACGATCTTCAGGGCGCTCCACAGCCCGGTGCCCGTGGAGCCTCCGGCCTTGCGCCCTATGGCCTGTTCGAGGGCGCGGCAGGCGGCGACGCTCGCCGCGTCCGGGACCTTCATCATGCGGTCGATGGCACCGGGCACGAAGCTGGGCTCCATGCGGGGCCGGCCGATGCCCTCGATGCGGGAGCCGCAGTCGCTGCTCGCGTGCGGGTCGTGGTGCGTCCAGCCGTCGAAGAAGCAGGAGTTCTCCGGGTCCGGGACGCAGATGCGGGTGTCGTGCTGCATGTAGTGGACGTAGCGGGCGATGGTCGCGGAGGTGCCGCCGGTGCCTGCGGTCGCCACGATCCAGGCGGGCTCGGGGTAGCGCTCCAGGCGCAGCTGCTGGTACATCGACTCGGCGATGTTGTTGTTGCCGCGCCAGTCGGTGGCCCGCTCCGCGTAGGTGAACTGGTCCATGTAGTGGCCGCCGGTGCGGGCGGCGAGGTCGGCGGACTCCTCGTACATCTTCATGGAGTCGTCGACGAAGTGGCATTCCCCGCCGTGGAATTCGATGAGCCGGCACTTCTCCGGGCTGGTGGTGCGCGGCATGACGGCGATGAAGGGGACGCCGATCAGCTTGGCGAAGTAGGCCTCGGAGACGGCGGTGGAGCCGCTGGAGGCCTCGATGACCGGGCGGCCGGGGCGGATCCAGCCGTTGCACAGCGCGTACAGGAACAGTGAGCGGGCGAGGCGGTGCTTCAAGGAGCCCGTCGGGTGCGTGGACTCGTCCTTGAGGTAGAGGTCGATGCCCCAGGCCTCGGGCAGCGGGAAGCGCAGCAGGTGCGTGTCGGCGCTGCGGTTGGCGTCCGCCTGGACCTTGCGCACGGCCTCCTTGAGCCAGGCGCGGTAGTCGGCGTCGCTGCGGTCGACGTCGACGGTGGTCGTCACCGCGGCCGTGTTCGAGGCCGTCGTGGCGGTGGTGCCGGTGGTGCTCATGCGCCTTGCTCCTTTGTCGGTTCCAGGGCCCCCTCTCCTTTCGAAATGTACCCCCCTCACCTGCACAAACGGTCACTTTGGGGTTCTATGCGAATCGCTTTCGGTCGCGTTCGGTTGCACGCGGCGCGACCGTGGGTGACCCTGGAGATTGCGTCACCGAGGGTGCAGCACCCGTAACACTGATGTCGGGGAGTCGCAGCCGTGATCACACATTCCCGCAGGCACTGCGTCGTGGAACTGCAGGCCCTGCCCGCCCGTATCGGCCAGGTCCGCAGGATCGTCTCCGCCCAACTGCGCCACTGGCAGCTCGATCCGCTCATAGACCGGGCTGCGCTCGGCGTGACGGAGCTGCTCAGCAACGTCCACCGCCACGCGCAGCCCGACAAGGTCTGCACGGTCGAGATCGAACTCCGCCTGGGACGGCTCACCGTCTCCGTCCACGACAGCGATCCCCGGCTGCCCGTCCTGCGCGACGCGGACGGCCTGGAGACGTGCGGCCGCGGGCTGGCGCTCGTGGCGGCGGTCAGCGAGGCCTGGGGGGCCCGCCACCAGCCGGACGGACCCGGCAAGGTGGTCTGGTTCTCCATGCGGGCCGCACCCGCCCCGGCGCCGCCGCCGCACACGGTGCTCATCGCCGCGGAGAAGCCCGTACGGGAGCCCGCCCGGGCGGTGATCGGCGCCGTCGACGCACAGCCCGTCGTGACGGGCGTGCCGGCGTCGGTGGCGGTCGGTATCGGGCCCGGGTGACGCACCCCCGGCCGCCCCGCCGCCCCGGGCCGGACCGGCTCAGGCCGCCGCGCCCAGCGTCCCCAGCGGGTCGTCCAGCACCGGCTGCCAGGCCAGCTCCGCCGCCCCGACGAGGCTGTTGTGGTCGAGGGTGCACGGCAGGATCGGCACGCCCCCGCTGCGGCCCCACAGGCTCCGGTCCGCGACCACGGCGCGCAGCCGCTCCGGGTCCGCGTACAGCAGCTCGCGGTGCAGCCCGCCGAGGATGATCCGGTCCGGGTTCAGGATGTTCACCAGGCCCGCCAGGCCCAGCCCGAGCCGGTCGATGAGCTCCTCGGCGGCCGCCCGCACCGAGGGCTGTGCGTACTCGGCGCGCAGCAGGTCACGGGCCTGCTGGAGCAGCGACACCTCGGGGCCGGGGGTGCGGCCCGCCGCGGTGAGGAAGGCCAGCGGGTCGGCTTCCACGTCCAGGCAGCCGCGGCTGCCGCAGTGGCAGGGGCGCCCCTCGGGGTTGACCGTGAGGTGGCCGACCTCCAGGGCCAGGCCGGAGCTGCCGCTGTGCAGCCGGCCGTCCAGCACCAGCGCGCCGCCGACCCCGCGGTGGCCGGTGGCCACGCACAGCAGGTGCTGCGCGCTGCGGCCCGCGCCGTGGCGGTGCTCGGCGAGCGCGGCGAGGTTCACGTCGTTGCCGGTCAGGGCCGGTCCGTCGATCCCGGCCGCCTTCACGCACTCGGCGAAGATGGCCCGTACCGGGGAGCCGGCCGGCCAGGCCAGGTGCAGCGGGTTGAGGGCCGTGCCGTCGGGCTCGGCGACCGCGGACGGCACCGCGAGGCCCGCGCCGATGCAGCGCCGGCCCGACGCGGCGAGCAGCTCCGCTCCCGCCCCGACCACCGCGCCGAGCACCTGGGCCGGGTCGGCGGAGACGGTGACCTTGCCGGGGGCGGTGGCCACGATCCGCCCGCCGAGGCCGACGAGCGCCGCCCGGAACCCGTCCGAGTGCACCTGCGCGGCCAGCGCCACGGGGCCGTTCTCCTCGACGGCGAGCCGGTGCGAGGGGCGGCCCTGGGCGCCGCCGGCGCCGCCCGGGCGGGAGTCGACGCGGATCAGGCCGAGGGCCTCCAGCTCGGCGGCGACGGCCCCGGCGGTGGCCCGGGTGACGCCCAGCTCGGCCGTCAGGACCGCGCGCGTCGGGGCGCGGCCCGTGTGGACGAGTTCCAGCGCGGGGCCCAGGGCGCTGCGGCCCCGCTCCAGCTTGTTCTTCGTGGAAGTGGAAGCCGCGGAAGCGGTGGAGGTCCGCGAAGCCGCGGGAGCCGCCGACGCCGTGGTCTCGTCCCCCACCCCCGGCGGGGCGCCGTTGCCGTTCATGCAGCGATCCTCGCATGATCGGGAGGTGCCGGGCGCCCCGCCTACGGTCCGAGGCCGCCGACCCGCAGGGTGATGTTCAGCCGCCCGGTCAGTCCCAGTGCGGGCGGGGCGGTGCCGGGCAGGACCCTGGGCACCCCGTGGTAGGCGAGCCGGCTCGGGCCGCCGAAGACGAACAGGTCCCCGCTGCGCAGTTCCACGTCCCGGTAGGGGCGCCCGCGCGAGGCGGTGTTGCCGAAGCGGAAGACGCAGGCGTCGCCGAGGCTGAGCGAGACGACGGGGGCGGGCGAGCGCTCCTCGGCGTCCCGGTGCATGCCCATGCGGGAGTCGGCGCCGTAGAAGTTGACCAGGGCGATGTCGTACGCGTCGGCGACGGGCGGGGGCTCGCCGTAGGCGTCGGTGACGGCCCGCCGTCCCAGTTCGGCGAGCCAGGGCGGCATCGGCTTGACCGGGGCGCCGTCGCCGTCGACGGCGGTGGGCGCGTACGCGTACGGGTACCAGTGCAGCCCCAGGCACACCTGCCGGGCGGTCATCGTCCCGCCTCCGGGGGTGCGGACGGTGCGCAGTCCGGCGGGCGGGCGGGCCCAGGCGCGGCAGGCGTCGAGGAGCTCGCGCTGGCGCCGCGGCCCGAGCCAGTCGGGCAGGTGCACGGCGCCGGGCGCGACCTCGGTCCGCCCGCGCGGGAAGAGTTCACCGTCCACCCTTCCATTGTCGGGGGCGGCTGGCACACTCGGGGGCATGAAGATCACCGAGTACGTGGAGACGCTCGCGCGGGAAGGCGAGCTGCTGGCCGACGAGGCCGAACGGGCGGGCACGGAAGCGCTGGTGCCCACCTGTCCCGAGTGGCGGGTGAGCGACCTGCTGCGGCACACGGGGGCGGTGCACCGCTGGGCGGCGGGTTACGTACGGGAGGGTCTGGTGGAGCCGGCGCCGTTCCCGGAGGCTCCCGAGCTGGTGGGGGCCGAGCTGCTGTCCTGGTTCCGGGAGGGGCACGCGGAGCTGGTGCGGGCCCTGGCGGAGGCTCCGGAGGAGCTGCTCTGCTGGACGTTCCTGCCGACGGCGCCTCCGTCGCCGCTGGCCTTCTGGGCCCGGCGGCAGGCGCACGAGACGGCCGTGCACCGCTTCGACGCCCAGGCCGCGCGCGGCATCGCCTTCTCCGGGGTGACCCCGGAGTTCGCGGAGGACGGGGTGGACGAACTGCTGACCGGCTTCCACGCCCGGCCGCGCAGCCGGGTGCGGACCGAGGAGCCGAAGACGGTGCGGGTCCGGGCGGCGGACACGGGCGCGGTGTGGACGGTGCACCTGTCGAAGGAGCCGGCGCGGACGGTGCGCGGCGACACGGGCGATCCGGCGGACTGCGAGCTGACGGGCGAGGCGTCCTGGCTGTACGCGGCCCTGTGGAACCGCCTCCCGCTGGCGGGGCCGGGCGTGAGCGGTGACAAGGAGCTGGCCCGGCTGTGGCAGGACACCGCGGGCATCTGAGGGCAGCGGCCGGCGGGAGCCCCAGGCCCTCGCCGGTCACGCCGGTCAGAGTCTGAACAGCACCCCGCGCCAGGTCCAACCGGCTCCGAGGACGGCCTTCTGGAGCGGGAACCGCATGTCCCGGGTGCCGAAGCGGAACGTCTCGACCTTCTGCCGGCTGCCGTCCGCCGCCTTCCTGACCTCCCACTGCCGGTACACCATGTCCGAGGGCCCGCGTCCGTACTGCCGGTTCGCGCCCTCCGCGGTCGGCGCCCACCGCTCTTCGAGCACGCGGACGGCATGTGCCCCGGCGTCCAGGCGCATCCGGGTCCTGAGGGTGACGTCCAGCGCCGGGATGACGCACTCCGCGACCAGATCCGCGCCGCCGTCCTGCGGGGTGGCCTGGCGCACGGTGAACCGCGCGTCCGGTCCGGCCGCCGCGAGCAGCGCGGCCCGGACCTCCTCGGCGGGCCTCGGTGCCACCCCGGCGCGCGGGTGGGCCGTGCCGGTCAGCTTGTCCCTGAGCCGCCCCACCGCTACGCCTCCGCCCCGGTGTCGGGCCGGACCGAGCTCTCCGGCCCGTCCGGCTTGGCCGGGAGCCGGCCCTCCGGCAAGTCGAACTCGATCGGCACGGGGAGCGGTGCGGGCATTCAGGGCCGTCCTAGCGCCGGCAGGCCCACCGCGTGCGCCAGTTGGTCGGCGGCGTGCGCGAAGAAGGCGTCGCGTTCCTCGACCACGTTGTTGAACTGGCCGAACAGCTCGAAGGAGACGAGGCCGGCGAGCTGCGCCCAGGCGGCGACCAGGGCGGCCGTGACCTCCGGGGGCAGGCCTTCGGCGAACTCGGCCGTCATCCGGCCGGCCTCGGCGCGCAGGGTGGCGGGCAGCGGGGGCAGGGCGAGTCCGCGGCCCTCGTGGGCGGAGCGGACGATGCCGATCAGGACGTTGGCGACGCGGGAGGCGGGGACGACGGTGTCCTGGGGCGCGCTGTAGCCGGGGACGGGGGAGCCGTAGATGAGGGCGTACTCGTGCGGGTGGGCGAGCGCCCAGGCGCGGAAGGCCTCGCAGACGGCCGTCCAGCGGGCGCGGGGCGGGGACCCGGCGGCGAGGGCCGCCGCTCCGGCGGCCTCGGCGGCGGCGCCCAGGCTGTCGTACGCGTCGATGATCAGGGCGGTGAGCAGCTCGTCGCGGCTCGGGAAGTAGCGGTAGAGGGCGGAGGAGACCATGCCCAGCTCGCGTGCGACGGCGCGGAGCGAGAGCTTGGCGGCCCCTTCGTCCGCGAGCCGGCGGCGTGCCTCGTCCTTGATGGCGGCGGTGACCTCGATGCGGGCCCGTTCCCTGGCCCCTCGCACGGTGCTCATGCGGATCAGTGTGACATACACGTGGAGCAGTGCACAAAAATCGGAGCAGCGAACTCTTTCGAGAGCACTGCTCTTGCTTTGGTGCACCGATCCATGCACACTGATCTCAAGCGAGAGCAGTGCTCTCGGAATCGCAGTCCGATGTCACTCCCGTGTCACTCCCGGAGGCCCACCATGAACGCGTCCACCCCGCACTACGTCAAGGCCGGCCCGCTCGAGACCCGCTTCAACGCGCTGTTCGGCAAGCTCGCCCGCCTCGGCATCAGCCTGGCCGGCACCGCGGAGCTGTCGGTGCGCGGCCGCACCTCCGGCAAGATGCAGCACATCCCGGTCAACCCGCACACGTTCGAGGGCGCCCAGTACCTGGTCTCGGCCCGCGGCCACTCCCAGTGGGTCCGCAACATGCGGGTCGCGGGCGGCGGCGAGCTCCGCGTGGGCCGCAAGGTCCGTCCCTTCACCGTCACGGAGCTCACCGACCCGGCTCAGAAGGCGGCCGTGCTGCGGGCCTACCTGGAGAAGTGGGGCTGGGAGGTCAATCGCTTCTTCCAGGGCGTCACGGCGAAGTCCACCGACGCCGAGCTGGAGGCGGCCGCCGGGGACCACCCGGTCTTCCGTGTCACGGTGACCGGCTGAGCCCCGCCGCACGGCCGCCCCTCCGACCGTCAGCTCCGGCCGTCAGCTCCGGCCGCTCCGCGCCAGACGGGCGTCCAGCAGGTGCAGCGCCTTGCGGGCCATCGGATGCGTACGGACCAGGTCGGCCAGGTTCGTCGACCCGCGCGTGATCCCGGCGAAGGCATTCCAGGCGGGCCGCAGCCCCGTCAGCGCACCGTGCATCAGCCCCGGGCGGGACTCGAAGACCGTCAGCATCCGCTTGCCGACGCTCATCTCCACACCCAGCCCGGCCTTGACCGCGAAGGCGTAGTTCAGCGCCTGGCGCCGCGCGTCCACCGCGTCCTGCGCCTCGGCGATCTTCGCGGCCCACTCCCCCGCGAGCCGTCCCGAACGCAGCGCGAAGGAGATCCCCTCACGGGTCCACGGCTCCAGCAGCCCGGCCGCGTCACCCGCCACCAGCACCCGGCCGCGCGACAGCGGCGACCCGGGCTTGCGGCAGCGGGTCAGGTGCCCGGAGGAGACGGCCGGTTCGAAACCGGCCAGGCCCAGCCGGGCGATGAAGTCGTCCAGGTACCGCTTGGTCGCGGCGCCCTCGCCCTTCGCGGAGATGACGCCGACGGTGAGCGTGTCCCCCTTGGGGAAGACCCAGCCGTAGCTGCCCGGCAGCGGCCCCCAGTCGATCAGGACGCGGCCCTTCCAGTCCTCGGCCACGGTCGCCGGGACCGGGATCTCCGCCTCCAGTCCCAGGTCGACCTGGTCCATCTCGACCCCGACGTGGGCACCGATACGGCTCGCGCTGCCGTCCGCGCCGACCACGGCCCGGGCGAGCACGGTCTCGCCGTCCGCGAGCACCACCGCGACCGTGCGCCGGTCGGGCACGGACGCGCCGTGCTGCTCGACCCGGCTCACGGCCGTCCCCGTACGCAGCGTGGCGCCGGCCTTCTCGGCCTCCGCGACCAGCGCCGCGTCGAACTCGGGCCGGTTGATCAGGCCGAACAGCATGCGCTTCGAGCGGCGGGTGCGGGTCAGCTTCCCGTCGAGCGAGAAGGTGACCGCGTTGATCCGGTCCTTCAACGGCAGGACGAAGCCCGGCGGCAGGGCGTCGCGCGAGGGGCCGATGATGCCGCCGCCGCAGGTCTTGTAGCGGGGCAGTTCGGCTTTCTCCAGCAGCAGGACGCGCCGCCCCGCGGTCGCCGCCCCGTACGCGGCCATCGCCCCGGCCGGTCCGGCGCCGACCACGACGACGTCCCACACCTCGCCGGCGCCGTCGGCCGCGCCGTCGCCCGCCTCCCCGGCCCGGTCCCCTTCCCGGGCCCCGGCCCCGGCCCCGGCTCCGGTTTCGGCCCCGGCCCCGGCTCCGGCCTCAGCCCGAGCACCGGCCCCGGCCGCCTGCTCCGCTTCCCCGCCGGAACCGCCGTCAATGCTGTCGTCGCTGGTCACGATGTGCTGCTGCTCCTGATCACACGTTGCTCCGATGCCGTGAAGATCCTACGGCGCGCGGCCCGCCCGCGCCGCTGTGCGAGGATCGAGCGGACCCCGCCGTACCCCGGCGTACACACCGCACAACGTCGCACCCACGAGGAGCGTGCCCATGTCGCAGAATCCGATCGCCGAGACCGTCGCCTCGCTCATGCCCCGCGCGAAGGCGGAGCTGACCGAGCTGGTGGCGTTCCAGTCGGTCGCGGACTGGGCGCAGTTCCCCAAGAGCGAGAGCGAGGGCGCCGCGAACTGGGTGGCCGACGCCCTGCGCGCCGAGGGCTTCCAGGACGTGGCCCTGCTCGACACCCCCGACGGCACGCAGTCGGTGTACGGCTTCCTGCCCGGCCCGGAGGGTGCCCCGACCGTCCTGCTGTACGCGCACTACGACGTGCAGCCGCCGCTCGACGACGCCGCCTGGATCTCCCCGGCCTTCGAGCTGACCGAGCGCGACGGCCGCTGGTACGGGCGCGGCGCGGCCGACTGCAAGGGCGGCTTCATCATGCACCTGCTGGCCCTGCGCGCGCTGAAGGCGAACGGCGGCGTGCCGGTCTCCGTGAAGGTGATCGTGGAGGGCTCGGAGGAGCAGGGCACCGGCGGCCTCCAGCAGTACGCCGAGGCGCACCCCGAGCTGCTGACCGCCGACGCGATCGTGATCGGTGACGCGGGCAACTTCCGCCTGGGCCTGCCGACGGTGACGGCGACCCTGCGCGGCATGAGCCTGGTCAAGATCAAGCTCGACACGCTCGGCGGGAACCTGCACTCGGGGATGTTCGGCGGCGTCGCCCCGGACGCGCTGGCCGCGCTGATCCGCCTGCTGGACTCGCTGCGCTCCGA
>NZ_JZWV01000867.1 GCF_000966975.1 Streptomyces katrae
ACTCGCTGCGCTCCGAGGACGGCTCGACCACGGTCGACGGCCTGGCCTCCGACGCGGTGTGGGAGGGCCTCCAGTACCCCGAGGCGGACTTCCGTGCCGACGCGAAGGTCCTGGACGGGGTGGAGCTGATCGGTGAGGGCACCATCGCGGACCGGCTCTGGGCCCGTCCGGCCGTCACCGTGCTCGGCATCGACTGCCCGCCGGTGATCGGCGCGACCCCGTCCGTCCACGCGAGCGCCGGCGCGCTGATCAGCCTGCGCGTGCCGCCGGGCGTGGACACCGCCGAGGCGATCAAGCTGCTGGAGGCGCACCTGGTCGCGCACACCCCGTGGAAGGCCAGGCTGGAGCTCGAGGTCGTCGGCCAGGGCCAGCCCTTCCAGGCGGACACGAGCAGCCCGGCGTACGCGTCGATGGCCGCCGCCCTGCGCGAGGCGTACGACGGCCAGGAGATGCAGATCAGCGGCATGGGCGGGTCGATCCCGCTGTGCAACACCCTCACCTCCCTCTACCCGCAGGCGGAGATGCTGCTGATCGGTCTGAGCGAGCCGGAGGCGCAGATCCACGCGGTGAACGAGAGCGTCTCCCCCGAGGAACTGGAGCGGCTGTCGGTGGCCGAGGCCCTGTTCCTGGTGAACTACGCGGAGTCCAAGCGCGCCTGACGTCCGGCCTGTTGACGTACACCCAGGGCGCAGTGCGCCCTGGGCGTACTCCGCTCCC
Organism: Streptomyces katrae; assembly: GCF_000966975.1. Lineage (GTDB taxonomy): Bacteria > Actinomycetota > Actinomycetes > Streptomycetales > Streptomycetaceae > Streptomyces > Streptomyces katrae. Next base: position 718 of record NZ_JZWV01000867.1, read on the forward strand.
GGCGAAGTCCCGCGCACCGGAGTGATCTTGGTACCTATGTTCGTCCCATGGACATGGATCTCGTCGAAGTACTCCCGAACCGGCTGCACATGCTGCGCTTCCCCATCGGCCAGGCCTACCTCTGGCAGGACCGGGCCGGGGAGGCCCTGACCCTGATCGACTCCGGCCCGTCCGGCGCCGCCGACGCGATCGAGGGGGCGATACGTTCCCTCGGGCTCGCGCCGGAGCGGCTGGAGCGGATCGTCCTGACCCACTGCCACCGCGACCACGTCGGCTCCGCCGGTGAACTCGCCGCCCGCCGGGGCGCGGAGGTCCTGGCCCACCGGCTGGACGCCCCGGTGGTGCGGGGCGAGCAGCCGGTGCCCGAGCCGGTCCTGCTGGACTGGGAAGTCCCGCTCTACGCACACGGCATGACGGTGCCCGAGGCCCCGCCGACCCCGGTCGACCGGGAGCTGGAGGACGGCGAGGTGCTGCCCTTCGGCGGTGGGGCGGTGGTCGTCCACTCCCCCGGGCACACCCCGGGCAGCATCGGCATCCACCTCCCGGAGCACGGAGTGCTGTTCACCGGGGACTGCGTGGCGGGGGTGGGCGAGGTGATGCTCGGCGTGTTCAACACCGACCGCGCCCAGGCCATCGCCACCTTCCACCGCCTGGCCGCCCTCTCCCCGACGGTGGCCTGCTTCGGCCACGGCGACCCGCGCACGGAGAACACGGCCCAGGCCCTGAAGGAGGCAGCGGCAGCCGCCTCCTGACCCGGAGGGCCGGCACGTGCGCTCCGTGCCCGGTCGCCCCGAACGCCGGCGGGGCTGTTCACAGCCCCGCCGG
>NZ_JZWV01000868.1 GCF_000966975.1 Streptomyces katrae
GTTACGGCAGGGGCCGTCCCGCCTCCAGATACAGCGGCCGCCCCCGCTCCCGCGCCCGCAGCGCCCACCGCAGCCGCTCGTACCGCTGCGGCGGCAGCATCCCCGCCGCCTCCTCCTCCGTGACGAACCGCCAGGCCCGCAGCTCCGGCCCGGGCAACCGCAGCCGTGCCGCCTGCGGCTCCGACAGCCGGCCCCCGTCGAACAGCAGCCGCAGCCCCCCGTACGCCGGGGACCGGGGCGGCTCCCAGTCGACCACCAGCAGCTCCGGCACCCGGTCCAGCGTCAGGTCCAGTTCCTCCGCGACCTCCCGTACGCCCGCCCGCGCCGGCGCCTCGCCCGCCTCGACCACCCCGCCGGGGAACTCCCAGCCCGCCTTGTACGTCGGATCCACCAGGAGCACCCGGTCCCGGTCGTCGAAGAGCAGGACCCCCGCCGCCACCGTCTCCCGCGTCGGTTCCGGGGTCTGGACGATGTCGCAGACCGCCGCCGTGTCCGTCGTCACGGCCTCGGCGATCCGCTGCGCCGTCTCCCGTGGGGTCAGCCGCCCGTTGTCGATGACGTGCGCGTCGGCGGTCAGCCACCCCAGCGCCTGCCGGTAGGCGGGAAGGTGGTCGTGGGCCCCCTGCCGGCGGCCCCGTTCCCCCTCTTCACGGCGCCCGGCCATCCGCTCGCGCAGGATCGTTTCCGCAGGGGCCAGCAGCACGTGCCGCACCGTGATCCGGCGGGCCGCGAGCGCCCCGAAGATCTCGTCCCGGTACTCCTGCCTCAGCAGCGTCATCGGTACGACCAGCACCCCGCCCACCTCCGCCAGCACCGCCGCCGCCGCGTCGACGACGAGCCGCCGCCAGCTCGGCAGGTCCTGGTGGTCGTCGACCTCCGCGAGGCGTTTGCCCGGCAGGAGGCGGCGCAGCGCGTCCCCTATGAGCTCCGGGTCGTACAGGGTGCTGTCCGGCAGCAGTCCGGCGAGTTCGCGGGCCGTACTGGTCTTCCCGGCACCGTAAGCGCCGTTGATCCAGACAATCACGTCTACCCCTCTCCCATTGGCTCGCCTCCGAAGCCCCCAGTGGCTTGCCCGCCCCACCCTGCCACGGAAACCCGCTCTCCGGCCGAGTGCATATCCTCGGTCACAGCGCCCCGCAGCCCCGCCGTCCACCCCCGGAGGTTTTCCCGCCGTGCCGCAGAACCGCCAGCCGTCCGAGCCCCGTTACGGCAACCGGCCGACCATGAAGGACGTGGCGGCCCGGGCGGGCGTCGGCCTGAAGACGGTCTCCCGGGTCGTCAACGGCGAGCCCGGGGTGACCCCTGACACCGAACGGCGCGTGCAGGACGCCATCGAGGCCCTCGGGTTCCGGCGCAACGACAGCGCCCGCGTCCTGCGCAAGGGCCGCACCGCCACCGTCGGCCTGGTCCTGGAGGACCTCGCCGACCCCTTCTACGGTCCCCTCAACCGGGCCGTCGAGGAGGTGGCCCGTACCCACGGCGCCCTGCTGATCAACGGCTCCAGCGCCGAGGACCCGGACCGGGAGCGGGAGTTGGCGCTCGCGCTGTGCGCCCGGCGGGTGGACGGCCTGATCGTGATCCCGGCGGGCGACGACCACCGCTACCTCGAGCCGGAGATCCGGGCGGGGGTGGCGACCGTGTTCGTGGACCGGCCGGCGGGCGGGATCGAGGCGGACGTGGTCCTCTCGGACAGCTTCGGCGGCGCCCGCGACGGGGTGGCGCACCTGATCGCCGCCGGGCACCGGCGGATCGGCTTCATCGGCGACCACCCCCGCATCCACACCGCCACGGAGCGCCTGCGCGGCTACCGCGAGGCGATGGCGCTGGCGGGCCTGCCGGTGGCCGGGTCCTGGGTCTCCCTCGGCGCGACGGCCCCGGAGCGGGTGGCGGCGGCGGCCAGGGCGATGCTGGCGGGCCCGGAACCGATCACCGCCGTCTTCGCCGGCAACAACCGGGTCACCGTCACCGTCGTACGGGTCCTCGCGGCGCTGCCCCGGCCCGTGGCACTGGTCGGCTTCGACGACTTCGAACTGGCCGACCTGCTGCGGCCCGGGGTCACGGTGATCGCCCAGGACCCGGCGGCCCTGGGCCGGGTGGCCACGGACCGCCTCTTCCAACGCCTGTCGGGCACGGCCCTCCCCCCGACCCGCATCGTCCTCCCGACCCGCCTGATCCCCCGCGGCTCGGGCGAACTCCCGCCGCACACCGGCTGATCCCCCACAACCCGCACACGGCCCCGGTGCACCCCGTGGTCGCCCATGATCTTCGTCAACGCCGCCTGAACCGCAAACGCCGCCGCCCGGCGTACGCGGACGCGTACGCCGGGCGGCGGCGAGCGGACCTTACGCGGTCGCCGTCAGGGTCGCCGAGCGGCGCGGGATGGCGAAGGCGTCCAGTTCCGCGCGGGTCAGGCCCGTCAGGGCGGTGACCTCCTCGGTGCCGACGGCGCCGCAGTCGAGGCCGCGGACCAGGTAGCCGGCCAGGGCCTTGGCGGTGGCGGGCTCGTCCATCACGTCGCCCTCGATCTTCGCCACGTACGCCTTCAGGCGCGCGGCGGCGGCCTCCAGGCCCTCGCGGTAGAAGGTGAAGACGGCCGCGTAGCGGGTCGGCAGGTGCGCCGGGTGCATGTCCCAGCCCTGGTAGTAGGCGCGGGCCAGGGCACGGCGGGTGAGGCCGTAGTGGAGCCGCCAGGCCTCGTGGACCTGCTCGGTGGTGCCGACGGGCTTGACGTTCGTCGAGCCGTCGGAGACGCGTACGCCGGTGCCGGCGGCCGCCACCTGCATGATCGCCTTCGCGTGGTCGGCGGCGGGGTGGTCGCTGGCCTGGTAGGCGGCGGACACGCCGACGCAGGCGCTGTAGTCGAAGGTGCCGTAGTGCAGGCCGGTGGCGCGGCCCTTGGAGGCCTCGATCATCCGGGCCACGGTGGCGGTGCCGTCGGAGGCCAGGATGGACTGGCTGGTCTCGATCTGGATCTCGAAGCCGATCCGGCCCGGGCGCAGGCCGCGGGCAGTCTCGAAGGCCTCCAGCAGCTTGACGAAGGCGCTGACCTGCTCGGCGTAGGTGACCTTGGGCAGGGTCAGGACGAGGCCCTCGGGCAGGCCGCCGTGCTCCAGGAGGCCGGAGAGGAAGATGTCCGTGGTGCGGATGCCGCGGTCGCGGACGTTGGACTCCATGCACTTCATGCGGATACCCATGTACGGGGCGTTCGTGCCGTTGGAGAAGGCCTCCGAGACGAGGCGGGCGGCGCGGGCCGCGGCCTGGTCCTCCTCCTCGTCGGAGCGGACGCCGAAGCCGTCCTCGAAGTCCACGCGGAGGTCCTCGACGGGCTCGGAGGCGAGCTTGGCGCGGACGCGGTCGTAGACCGGGACGGCCAGTTCGTCGGAGATGCCGAGCACCTTGGCGAAGGTGGCCGCGTCGGGCGCGTGCTGGTCCAGGGCCGCGAGGGCCTGGTCGCCCCAGGAGCGGATGGTGTCGGCGTCGAAGACGTCACCGGGTACGTAGACGGTGTGGATCGGCTGGCGGGTGCCGGGGTCGCCCGGGTAGTGGCGCGCGAGTTCCGCGTCCACCGGCGCGAGGGAGGCGCTGATGCCCTCGCTGACCACGCCTGCGAGGCTCGTCGCCACCTTCTCCTGCTGACCCATCGTGCACTCTCCTCTTTTCCGCTTCACGGAAGCCTGGCTCCGCATAGCAGAATTTAGTCACGGGGTTCCGCTCCGTCAATGGTCCCTCCACCGCCTGGGACAAACGACTCGGGGCCGTGCGGTGACAATCACCACACGGCCCCGGAGCCAGAGGAAACGGCAGGTCAGGATCTGGAAGGGATCAGCCCTTGCGCGCCTTGATCTCGCCCGTCAGCTGCGGGACGACCTCGAAGAGGTCGCCGACCACGCCGTAGTCGACCAGGTCGAAGATCGGGGCCTCGGCGTCCTTGTTGACGGCCACGATGGTCTTCGACGTCTGCATGCCGGCCCGGTGCTGGATCGCGCCGGAGATGCCGGCGGCGATGTACAGCTGCGGGGAGACCGACTTGCCGGTCTGGCCGACCTGGTTGGTGTGCGGGTACCAGCCGGCGTCGACGGCGGCGCGGGAGGCGCCGACCGCCGCACCGAGGGAGTCCGCGAGCTCCTCGATGAGGTGGAAGTTCTCCGCGCCGTTGACGCCACGGCCGCCGGAGACGACGATCGCGGCCTCGGTCAGCTCCGGGCGGCCCGTGGACTCGCGGGGGGTGCGGGAGATGACCTTGGTGCCGGTGGCCAGGGCGCCGAAGGTTACGGCGAGCGCCTCGACGGCGCCGGCGGCCGGGGCGGCCTCGACCGCGGCCGAGTTCGGCTTCACGGTGATGACCGGGGTGCCCTTGGACACGCGGGACTTGGTGGTAAACGACGCGGCGAAGGCGGACTGCGTCGCGACCGGACCCTCGTCACCGGCCTCCAGGTCGATGGCGTCGGTGATGATGCCGGAGCCGATGCGCACGGCGAGGCGCGCGGCGATCTCCTTGCCCTCGGCGGAGGACGGGACGAGCACGGCCGCCGGGGAGACGGCCTTGTACGCGGCCTCGAGCGCGTCGACCTTCGGGACGACGAGGTACTCGGCGAACTCGGGGGCGTCGGCGGTGAGGACCTTGACGGCACCGTGCTCGGCCAGCACGGCGGCGGTGGCCTCGGCACCGGCGCCCAGGGCGACGGCGACGGGCTCGCCGACGCGGCGGGCCAGCGTCAGCAGCTCGAGGGTGGGCTTGCGGACGGCACCGTCCACGTGGTCGACGTAGACGAGAACTTCAGCCATGGGACTGCTCTCCTGCTTTACGAGGTGTCTGGGGGCTACTGGTGAGGCCGGAGCCCCTAGATGAACTTCTGGCCGGCCAGGAACTCGGCCAGCTGCTTGCCGCCCTCGCCCTCGTCCTTGACGACGGTGCCGGCGGTGCGGGCCGGGCGCTGCGCCGCGGACTCGACCACGGTGTAGGCACCCTCGAGGCCCACCTCTTCGGCGTCCAGGTCCAGGTCGGACAGGTCCCAGGACTCCACCGGCTTCTTCTTGGCCGCCATGATGCCCTTGAAGGACGGGTAGCGGGCCTCGCCCGACTGGTCCGTCACGGAGACGAGCGCCGGGAGGGAGGCCTCCAGCTGCTCGCTCGCGGAGTCGCCGTCGCGGCGGCCCGTGACCTTGCCGTCCTCGACCTTGACCTCGGAGAGCAGGGTGACCTGCGGGACGCCCAGGCGCTCGGCCAGGATCGCCGGGAGGACACCCATGGTGCCGTCGGTCGAGGCCATACCCGTGATGACCAGGTCGTAACCGGCCTTCTCGACGGCCTTCGCCAGCACCAGCGAGGTGCCGATGACGTCGGTGCCGTGCAGGTCGTCGTCCTCGACGTGGATGGCCTTGTCGGCGCCCATCGACAGCGCCTTGCGCAGCGCGTCCTTGGCGTCCTCGGGGCCCACCGTCAGGACGGTGATCTCGGCGTCGTCGGCCTCGTCGGCGATCTGCAGCGCCTGCTCGACGGCGTACTCGTCGAGCTCCGACAGCAGACCGTCGACGTCGTCGCGGTCGACCGTCAGGTCATCGGCGAAGTGCCGGTCGCCGGTGGCGTCGGGCACGTACTTCACACAGACAACGATCCTCAGGCTCACGCCGGCTCTCCTACCGCATCGTTTTTTACTGATACCGCTACTGATACCGCCTTGTGCAGGCAGCATAGGCGCCTTCCGGCGCGGATCCCGGTCGGGGCGGCCCCCGCTCCGAAGGGAATGTTACTCGTCAGTACACAGTGGGTCTTCCCCGGTTGCAAGGCCACTGAACTGTGATCTGGCCAACGCCGCCCGAACCGGTCCCAGCAGGGACGATTCAGTCGCGCAACGCGTTGAAGCGCCCCTGGTGGTACAGCAGGGGCCGGCCCTCCCCCGCGGGATCCCCCGCCACGGCCTCCGCGATGATCACACGGTGGGCCCCCGCGGGCACCCTGGCCACCACCCGGCACACCAGCCACGCCAGCACCCCGTCGAGCAGGGGGACCCCGTGCGGGCCCGGCGCCCAGTCGGTACCCGGGCCGAAACGGTCGGCGCCGCTGCGCGCGAAGAGCCCGGCCAGGTCCTGCTGGTGCTCCCCGAGTATGTGGACGCCGAGGTGGTCGCTGTCCCGTACGGCCGGCCAGCTGGAGGCCCCGGTGCCGATGGTGAACGAGAGCATCGGCGGATCGGCGGAGACGGAGTTGAGCGAGGTCGCGGTGAACCCCGCCGGGCGGCCCCCGCTCTGCGCCGTGATCACCGCGACCCCGGCGGCGTGCCGGCGGAAGACGGAGCGCAGCAGCTCGGGCGAGCCCGGCAGCGGGGAGCGGCCGGGCCCGTCGGGCGAGGGGACGGTGGTGGACGCGGGCGGGGCCGTCGGGGCCGTCATGAGGGGCCTTCCTTCTGCCGCGGGGATCGCGGGAGGGCGTTCGGGGATCGGGGGTCGGGGGCGTTCAGCGATCCCAACAGCGCGCACTCGCGCATCGGCCGAGGTCCACATGGACCCGCCCGTGGAGCAGGAGTTCGTACCGCATGCCGCCAGCCTGGCGATCTGCCGTGTACACAGTCAAGCCGCAGCGGTCAGATGTCAGGCGCGTCACGCTGTGTGCGGGCGCGCGTACCGGCGCGGGAGTCATACCGCCGCACCCAGGGCGGCGATCACATCGGCCTTCCGCGGCATCCCCGCGGCCCGCCGGACGATCCGGCCCGCGCCGTCGAGGACGAGGACGGTCGGGGTCTTCTCCACGCCCAGGGCGCGTACGAGGGCGAGGTTCCGCTCGGCGTCGATCTCGATGTGCTCGACCCCGTCCACCATTCCGGCGATCTCGGCGAGGATCCTGCGGGTGGCCCGGCAGGGCTGGCAGAAGGCACTGGAGAACTGCACCAGGCTGGCCCGTTCCCCCGGCTCCCGGCCCAGTTCGGCGGCGCCGAGGCGCCCCTGTGCGGCCGCCGCCCCGGCGGCCTCCTCGTGCTCGGGCACACCCGCTCCTGTCTACCCTGTCCCCATGTACGCACCACCCCGGCCGCGGCCGGGAGGCTCTCCCTGTCCGAGCGCCGCCGTCACGCCGCGCATTCCCCGCGTGACGAGGATCTCCCCCTCGGCGGCCGTCCGGACTGGCCAGCGCGCCGCGTTTGGGGCACGATCCCCATGGTCGCGTACCTACGCTTCCGTAACTTCCGGCCGGGAGCACCTCCCCAGGCAGAAAGCGGGGTCTCCCCATGGCTGAGCTCGTCTACCCCCCGGTGATCGGCGCCGCGCACACGCTGTTCCGCGCGCTGGACATCCGTATCGACATGAAGGGCACCGAGAACATCCCGCGCAAGGGCGGGGCGGTCCTGGTGTCGAACCACATCGGCTACCTCGACTTCATCTTCGCCGGCCTGACGGCGCGGCCGCAGAAGCGCCTGGTGCGCTTCATGGCCAAGGAGTCGGTCTTCCGGCACAAGGTCTCGGGTCCGCTGATGCGCGCGATGAAGCACATCCCGGTGGACCGGCAGCAGGGCGAGTCCGCCTACCGGCACGCCCTGGAGTCGCTGCGTTCCGGTGAGATCATCGGGGTGTTCCCGGAGGCGACGATCTCCCAGTCGTTCACGCTCAAGAGCTTCAAGTCGGGTGCCGCGCGCATGGCGCAGGAGGCCGGGGTGCCGCTGATCCCGGTGGCGCTGTGGGGCACCCAGCGGCTGTGGACGAAGGGCCGGCCGAAGAACCTCAAGCGCAGCCACATCCCGGTGACCATGCGGGTCGGCGAGCCGATCGAGGCGCCGAAGGACCAGTACGCGGGCGCCATCACGCGCAGGCTGCGCGAGCGCGTCCAGGAGCTGCTGGAGGCGGCGCAGGCCGCCTATCCGGCCAAGCCGCAGGGCACCGAGGACTCCTGGTGGCTGCCGGCCCACCTCGGCGGGACCGCGCCGACGGCGGCGCAGGTGAAGGAAGCGGGCTGATCCCTGCCCCGTTCCCCGGCGCTGCCCCGGCGCGCTTGCCTGGTCGCACGACACGTTGCCGAACGCGGGAGGGGGGTCCGCCGATGGGCGGGTTCGGGAGGTATCTGGCTGCGGCCCTGGCGGCGCGTTTCGCGTCCGAGGGCATGGGGATGGCGGTGGTGCTGCTGGCCCTGGAGCGGACGGGCAGCGCCGCGTACGGGGCGTTCGTGCTGACCGCCTGGATGGCCCCGCACGTGCTGGCCGCGCCCGTGGCGGGGGCGGTCGCGGGGCGGGCGCGGCGGCCGCGGCTGTTCTACGCGGGCACGCTGGCCGGTTTCACGGCGGCCGTGGCGGGGCTGGCCGCACTGCTGGGCCG
>NZ_JZWV01000869.1 GCF_000966975.1 Streptomyces katrae
CTGCTGGGCCGGGCCCCGGTGCCGGTGGTGCTGGCGGTGGCGGTGCTGGGCGGGTCCTGCGGGCCGGTGGTGACGGGCGGGCTGTCGAGCCTGGTCGCGGGGCTGGTCCCGGAGGGGCCCCGGCGGGACCGGGCGTACGGGTGGGACGCCTCGACGTACAACGCGGCCGCGGTGACGGCCCCCGCGGTGGTCAGCCTGGCGGGGGCGGCGTTCTCGGCGGGGCCCGCGATGGGGGTGCTGGCACTGTCGGCGGTCCTGGCCGCAGCTCTGGCCGCCTCCCTGCCGTACGCGGACGCGGACCCGGGCGCGGGCTCCCCGCCGGAGCGGCCCCGGGCCGGGCTGGGGGCGGGGCTGGCCGCGCTGTGGCGGGTCCGGGAGCTGCGGGCGATCACCTCGGCGACCACCCTGGCCTTCGTCGGCGTCGGGGCCCTGACCACCACCTCGGTGCTGCTGGCCCGGGGGCTCGGCAGCCCCGGCGCGGGCGGTGTGCTGATGACGGCCTTCGCGCTCGGCGCGCTGGCCGGGTCCCTGACGCTGGGCCGGATGACCTCGGTGGCACCGGCCCGGCTGGCCCGCTGGGCGATGGCGGGGACCGGGGCGGCGCTCGCGGCGGCGG
>NZ_JZWV01000870.1 GCF_000966975.1 Streptomyces katrae
ACCCCTGCCCGTCCGTGGGGGGTACCTACCCGGCTCTGTCTACGCGGTGCTGTCACCGCTGTTGGCGACGCACGGTGTCGCCCCAGTAGCCGCCGACTTCCTGGTGGTAGGAGGCGTCACCGAGGTGCTTTTCCTTGACGAAGTCGGGGGCGTCCTTGATCTGTTCCTTGGTCCGGTCGACGTAGATCTTCTCCTCGGCGGTATCGATTCGGGTGATCGTGCCGGCGGGGAGGAGCACTTCCCTGCCC
>NZ_JZWV01000871.1 GCF_000966975.1 Streptomyces katrae
GACGACGATCCAGGAGGCGTCGGTTTCGTAGGAGTGCTTGTCGACCTTGCCGATGGCGCCGTCGAGGGCCTCCACCTTGTAGCCGGTGAGGTCCCTGTCCTCGAAGAGGGCGACGGCCAGGTGGTAGGCCCAGATGTTGTCGTTCACGGGTGCGGGGTCCCTTCTCGATGGTGGGTCAGTACGCGAACCCCCAGGCCGAGCAGACCGGCCGCGACGGCCGGCAGGGTGGGACGGCGGGGGCCGGTCGGCCGGGTGCCAGAGG
>NZ_JZWV01000872.1 GCF_000966975.1 Streptomyces katrae
TGCCAGAGGCGGGCTGGGGCCGCGCCGCGTGCGGTGCGACCGCGGCGGGCCCGATGAGCGCCGAGTCGGCCGAGCGGGGCAACACGCTTCGAAGGCGGTGCAGTTGCCGTGGGACCGTGCCGAAACCTGCCGGGTAGCGTGGGCGGCTTGCGCCCGGGGGATGGGTCGCCATGAGGCGCGCCTGCCCACGATCGGCGGATCGACGCGCCCCAGTTGTCGCGGTCCGCGGCCGGCCGGGGCCGGCCAGGAGGAGGGCGAGAGGGCGAGCAGGACGCGCCGGCCAAGGCGCTCGCCGTCGTGGCGGTCAAGGCGGCGGTGTCGGTG
>NZ_JZWV01000873.1 GCF_000966975.1 Streptomyces katrae
GGCGGCGGTGTCGGTGTGGGCGCCGCTGGTTCGCCCACCACCCCCGTGAGTCAGCGGCGTGGGCGGACCGTGGACGGTGCCGGTCAGAGCCGCGCGGATGATCTCGCCGGTGGTGGTGATGTGCTGGCGATCAGTTCGCGGCAGGACGAGCCTGAGCAGGGTGACGACCGTGGATCAGGCCCGTGTCCTGCGGCGGGAAGTCCCGTGGCGCACTCCCGATCCACGTGTCCCGCTCCGCCCGGACCTCCGACTGCCGAGCGGCCTCCCGGACGCCGGGCCGCCGCAGCCTGGCGGGGCCCCTCGTACCGCACCCGGGTTTGCCGTGCGCCGCGAGTGACACCGGCCGCCGCATCCGCATGACGCGGCGCCGTCGCGCGCGTGAGGCCCACGGCCGGCGCCTGCCGCCGCGTGCGGGGAAGGACGCCAATGGCCGCGCATGACGTGCCCCCACCGGGCTACGGTGCCGTCATGGACCTCTTCACACGTTCCTGGACGGCCTTACGGAGGGCGGTCGCCGACCTCCCCGACCAGGACTTCGAGCGGCCGTGCGGCTGCGCCGGCTGGCTCGTGCGGGACCTGGTGTGCCACCTGGTCATCGACGCCCAGGACGTCCTGATCACCCTGGCCACCCCGGCCGGGACGGAACCGACCGTGGACGCGGTCACCTACTGGGAGCTCGTCGAGCCCCCGACGGGCGAGGACCCGCTCGACGCGCTCGTCCCCCGGCTCGCCGCGGCGTACGGCGAGCCGCGGTGGCTCAAGTTTCACCTCGACGACGTGGGCTCGGC
>NZ_JZWV01000874.1 GCF_000966975.1 Streptomyces katrae
CGGCCGCCGGCCGGGCCGCCCGGCTCGCCGACCCCGCAGCCCGCGTCGGCACGCGGGGCCAAGTGCTGACCGTCGCCGACTACCTGTCGGCCTACGTCCTCGAATGGACCCTGCACCACCTCGACCTCATCGCGCACCTGCCCTCCGCCCCGCCCCCGCCGGCCGACACCCTCGCGGCGGCCCGCACCGCCCTGGAGCGGATCGCCGGCGCCCCCTTCCCCGCCTCGCTCACCGACGGCGACGCCCTGCTGGTCGGGACCGGCCGCCGCGCTCCGACCGCCGCCGAACGGACGGACCTGGGCGCCCTCGCGTCGCGGCTGCCGCTGGTGCTCGGCTGACGGGCCGAAGGGCCCCTGCCCGTCGGCCCGTCGGATTCGGCGGCGGTGAGCAGTTCTACGGCGTCCAGATCGACCACCAGCAGCCCGGGCCTTTCGGGAGGGCTTCCGCGCGGCGACGTGGCCCAATCGCCGAACGCGCCGGTTTGGAATCCGTACTCCCGGCCATACGAGCGTCCAACAGGTTCCGGCGCGTGCCGCGGTCCCCGCCCCCCCCGACGGGACGGGGGCCGCCGCGCTGCCGGGGGAGGAGGGGATGCCGTATGACCACATCCGAAGGGAACGGGCCAGTGTCCGTACGGGGCGCCCGATCCGCGCGGCGCGGCGGTCCGGGACGGGATGCGGTGCTCGCGCTCGGGCTGCTCGGCACCGCCGTCGCGGGCGCGGCCGCCTTCGTGAAGGCCGTGTCGGCGGATGGCGGCATGGGGCTCCCCGTGGCCCCGTTCGCCGCCCTGGCCCTGCTGCTGCTCGGAGTGTTCCTGGCGAAGTGGAGCCTCACACCGGTCCGGCGCCGGCGCCGGACCCGGACCGGATCCCCGTGGGCCGAGAGCGGTGCGCCGGCACCCGCGGACCTCCCCGACATCGGGGGCGGGGCCCTCGATCATGCCGGGGCCGACGCCGACGGCTTCGAGCACACGGTGGCGGCCCTGTGCGCCCGGGACGGCTGCACCTCGGTGGAGGTGGTCGGAGGCGCGGGCGACCTGGGCGCCGACGTCGTTGCGACGGCAGCGGA
>NZ_JZWV01000875.1 GCF_000966975.1 Streptomyces katrae
CACGAGGCCGACGTGGCCGTCATCGTGACGACCAGTTCCTTCACGGCGCCCGCCGTCGAATACGCCGACACCTGTGGGATCGTCCCGGTCGACGGCGGGGCGCTGGCCGCCTGGACCGAGCAGGAAACCCCTCCGCCGTGGGCGTCGGCCGCGGGCGCCCCGGAGCCCGGCCACGTCTTCCCGGGAGGTGCGGACTGACGGTCGCCGGCGCAGACGGCGTGCCTCGCCCGCGCCGGTGCCGGTCTCCTCAGTCGGCCGGGGCGGTGGCGTGGGACGGTGCCACGCCGTCGACGATCACCGGCTCCTCGTGGACCACGATGCCCAGGGTGAGGGCGCCGGCCGCGCCGATTCCCTGAAGACGGCGCCGGCATGGGACGCCTCAGCACGGTCGTTGATGACGAAGCCGGAGCCGACCGGGCAGTACGGCAGGCCGTGGAGATGTGTCTTGAAGACCGTCCCGACCTCGTAGGACGGGCCGGGCGTGGGGGAGCCGGCCGCGGCGCGGGCCCGTCCTGGCAGGTTCTTCCTGGTGTCGGTTCTGGCCGCCGGACGCGGGGGCCCAGATCCTCGGCGCCACGCCGACCCGCGTCGGTTACGAGCGGTGGGCGCCACCGCCCTGGCCAATCGCCCACCTGGCAGAACGCGGAGACCGGCCTGCGCTGCCGTGTCATGTCGGCGACGGCGGAGAGCTGCTCGCAAGGTCTGTCAGGTACCGACGAGTGCGTGCGCGCGCCGAGGGTCTGCCTGAGCTGCGTACGGAGGTGCTCCGCGGCGGGCCGTTCTGCCCGTGATGAGGGTGCCTGGTGCCTCTGGCCGCACCAGGCGAAGCCCCGGGTGCGCGGCCGTGGAGGGCGGCGGGTCTTGTGCCCGCCTACGTCAAGCACACGGGGCTACGAGTCGCCGGCACCGCGGAAGGTGCGCCGGTACGTGTCCGGGGGTACCCCCACCGCGCGGCTGAAGTGCCGGCGCAGCGTGGTCGCCGTGCCCATGCCGGCATGCACGGCGATCCGTTCGACGGGAGTGTCGGTGGTCTCCAGCAACTCCTGCGCACGCCTGATGCGCTGAACGTGCAGCCAGCGCAGCGGGGTGAGGCCGGTGCTCTGGTGGAAGAGCCGTGTCAGGTGCCGGGTGCTCATCCCCGCGCGGGCCGCCAGGTCCTGCACGGTCAACGGCTCGTGCAGCCGGTCGAGGGCCCAGTCCTGCAGCGCGGTGAACCCGTCACCGCTGCGGGCCGGGACGGGCGCGGCGATGTACTGTGCCTGCCCGCCCGCGCGGTACGGAGGTACGACCAGGATGCGGGCGAGCGCGTTGGCGACCGCGGCGCCGTGGTCGAGGCGCACCAGGTGGAGGCTGAGGTCGAGGGCGGCAGCCTTGCCCGCGGCCGTGAGGATCTGCCCGTCGTGCGTGTAGAGGACATCGGCGTTGACGTGGACGTGCGGATACCGCTCTGCGAGCCGCGCCGCGTGCAACCAGTGCGTGGCGGCCTGGCGCCCGTCCAGCAGTCCGGCGGCGGCGAGGACGAAGGAGCCGGTGCACAGCGACGCGATACGGGCGCCGCGCCGGTAGGCGGCACGGAGCGCCTCCAGCAGCTCTCCGGGCGGATCGGCCTCGATGTCGTCGCAGGACGGCACGATGACGGTGTCGGCGTGGGCCAGCACGTCCAGTCCGTGCGGGGTGTCGACGCGTAGCATGCCGCCCAGCCTGGCGTCCTGCGGTCCGCAGACCGCGAACTCGTACCAGGGGTCGGTCAGATGGGAGCGGTCCGCACCGAAGATCTCCAGGACGATGGCCGCCTCGAACAACATCGCCCCGTCGTACACCGGCATGGCCACCAAAGTCATGTCCGAAAGTGTACGGGTGGCGTCCTTTCCGACACTCGTGCGGACCATCGACCGGCCCCAAGCTCGATGCCATGAACACGAACACGGACATGAACACAGCCCAGCAGACCGTCGCGATCTTCGGCGCCTACGGCCACACGGCCCGTTTCCTCATCGACGAGTTCCACGAGCGCGGCCTGGGCCTTTCCCTCGGGGGCCGCGATCCGGTCCGGATGACGGCCCTGGCCGAGGCCCACCCGTACGCCCGCACCCATGTGGCCACCGTCGACGAACCCGGATCGCTTGACGCGCTGGTGGCCGGCGCCGCGCTGGTGGTCAATGCCGCGGGCCCGTTCGGCGACACCACCGGGCCGCTGATCGAGGCCGCGTTGCGCGCCGGCATCCACTACATCGACATCACCGGAGAACAGCCGGTCACCCGCCACGACTTCGAGACCTACCGGGAACCGCTCGCGGCCAGCGGTCTGCTGTTCCTCCCCGCCTTGGGCTTCTTCGGAGGTCTGCCGGACCTGCTGGCCACCGCGGCGATGGGTGACTGGGCGGCCGCGGACGACATCACGGTGGCGTTCGCGCTCGACAGCTGGCACCCGACCCCCGGCACCCGCAAGGCCGGGGCGCGCAGCGCGGGCAAGCGAGTGACGGTGAGCGGCGGACGGCTGGTCCCCTTCGACTACGGCCAGGACCTCCCGACGGACTGGGACTTCCCGGCGCCGGTGGGCAAGCAGCCCGTGCACGCGCTCGGGACGGCCGACCAGATCACCATCTCGCGGCACCTGAAGTCCCCTGAGGTCCGGGCGTTCATGAACGAGGCGCCGCTGGCCGACCTGCGGGACCCGCACACCCCGGCGCCCACCGGCGCGTCCGACGGCGGCCGTTCCGCGCAGTCGTGGCTGATCGACGTCGTGGTCACGCGTGGAGCCGAACGCCGCGCCGTGTCCGCGGTCGGCCGGGACATCTACGCCGTGACCGCGCCGGTCGTCGCCGAGGCGGCCGTCCGGATCCTCGCAGGCCGCACTCTGCCGGGCGGCACGGGCTCGGGCATGCGCGCCCCAGGTGAGGTGTTCGACGCCGAGGACTTCCTCTCGTCGATCGCCGACATCACCTGGTCGCGGCGCTGAGCCGTAGCGTCGGCCACGGCCGGTCCGCGCAGCAGCAGGACGTCGTCGCTGCCGGTCATGGTGACGTACCCGTCGTGCCTGCCGTCGATCACGTACTCGACTCCGGGTCTGATCCGTTGCGCGGTTCTCCCCGGCGTCGTGCGCGGACCCGGCACACGCGCCTCACCGTCACCGCAGCCGGGAGACCGGCCAGGAGAAGGGACAGCCCCACCGGGAGCACCCCTGCCCACACCGTCGGTGAGACGTACGCGGTGCCGGATGCGCCGTCCACCAGCCATGCGCGAACCGGTTGCGCACCGATATCGCCCTCGACGGGGACCTCGAACGACGAGCCGCCGTCGTCCGGGGTGAAGGCGCCCGAGCAGGACGTCGACGTTCCCGCGTTGGCCACGGTGTTGTCGTACGTCCGGCAGTCGGCTTCGGTCACGGTCCCGGGCTCGCCCCACAGCGCCGCCCGCGGCTCTGCGGTGAAGTTCATCAGCACGACGTAGGCNACGTAGGCCAGAAACAGCCCGACCATACAGGCCAACGCCAGCCACGGAGCGGGTCCGACCTGCTCCGGCCCGCTCCGTTGCCCGTCCAGAACGTTCCCCCCGCTCATCCCACCTCGGATCGCCGACGGACCCCCATGGTGACCGATTGGAGGCGCCCCCGGAAGCCCCCATCGGGCCGGGGCGATCTCGCCGGCTTCGCACCCCGGTCAGGGTCGGGCATGGTCCGATGCTCCCAGCAGCCACGGACACTCGCACGTGGCGTGG
The DNA here is from genome assembly GCF_000966975.1 of Streptomyces katrae. Classification (GTDB taxonomy): domain Bacteria; phylum Actinomycetota; class Actinomycetes; order Streptomycetales; family Streptomycetaceae; genus Streptomyces; species Streptomyces katrae. The sequence continues at coordinate 3,718 of NZ_JZWV01000875.1, forward strand.
GGGCGGCCGCCGGCGGGCAGAGCGTGATCATGACAGAGATAGAGACAGGGGCAGGGAGCGCGGTGCGTGCCTCCGCTCCTCCCCGCCGCCCCTTACGCCAGCTGCTGGCCGCCTCCGTCGGCAACGCCGTCGAGTGGTACGACTGGTACGCCTACACCTTCCTCGCCACCCACATCGCACGGCAGGTCTTCCCCTCCGGCTCGGGTGACTCCCTCGTCCCGCTGCTCTCCACCTTCGCCGTCTTCGCCGTCGGCTTCTTCATGCGCCCCGTCGGCGGCCTCCTGATGGGCGCGATCGCCGACCGTCGGGGCCGGCGCACCGCGCTGACCGTGACCATCCTGCTCATGGGCGGCAGCAGCCTGCTCGTCGGCCTCACCCCCGCGTACGCGTCCGTCGGCGTGCTCTCCCCGGTCGTCCTCGTCGCCGCGCGGCTGCTCCAGGGCCTGTCCGTCGGCGGCGAGTTCGCCGCGTCGACCACCTTCCTCGTGGAGTCCGCCGGGCCCGGACGCCGGGGACTCTTCTCCTCGTTCCAGTACGTCTCCACCACGATCGGCCAGCTCGCCGCCTCTGGCCTGGCCGCGCTGCTCGTCGCCCGGCTCTCCGAGGAAGCCATGAACGGGTGGGGGTGGCGGGTGCCCTTCCTGCTCGGCGCCGTCCTCGGCCTCGCCGGGTTCTGGATCCGGCGAGGTGCCGAGGAGACCCTGGCCCACCGCCCCGCCGAGGCGCCCCGCCCGGGGCTCTTCGACGCGCTCCGCCACCACCCCCGCGCTTCGCTGCTCATCGCCGGCATCACGGCCGGCGGCACCCTCGCCTACTACACGTGGACCTCCTACCTGCCGACGTACGCCGAACTGGAGACCGGCATCGCCAAGCGCGACGCGCTGCTCGCCGGGACGCTGTCCCTCGCCTTCTTCGCCCTGCTCCAGCCGGTCGGCGGCCTGCTCTCCGACCGGTTCGGACGCAAGCCCTGCCTGCTGTTCTTCGGACTCGGCTTCGCCCTGCTCGTCGTACCGCTGCTGCGGGCCCTGGACGGCTCGTTCGGCTCCCTCCTGCTCGTCCAGGGCGCCGGCATGGTGCTGCTCACCGGCTTCACCTCGGTCTCGGCGGCCGTGAACGCCGAGGTCTTCCCGGCCCGGGTCCGGGCGGCCGGCATCGGCTTGCCGTACTCGCTGACGGTCGCGCTCTTCGGCGGCACGGCCCCCTACATCGGCACCCTGCTGAAGGAACTCGGCAGGCCCGGCCTGTTCCCCTGGTACGTCGCCGTGCTGTGCCTGTGCTCCTCGGCGGTCTACCTGCGGCTGCCCGAGCGGGCCCACGAGCCCCTCGACCGCTGACGGCCGCATCACCCGTCACCCCTTCCGCCCCCGGACCGGGGGCGGAAGGGGTGGAGTGCTAGGCCGTCTCTTCCGGATCTTGCCTCGCCCGCGCCGCCCGGCACCGC
>NZ_JZWV01000876.1 GCF_000966975.1 Streptomyces katrae
ACGCGGGCTTGACCGGCAAGATCCGAAAGAGACGACCTAGCGGCGCGCGTCCACCACCGCGAGGAGCTTGCCGCTCGTCGGGCTGCGGTCCAGCGACGCGCTCTCGACCGCCTCGACCACCAGGTCCAGCAACTGCTCCGCCACCGCCGAGCGGAGCTCCGGGTAGCCCGAGAGGAGGACCTCCCGCAGCCGCTGCGGATCCGTCGCCGCCGTCCGCTCCACCCGTACGGTCAGCCGTTCGCGCGCCCGCGCGGCGTCCAGCCGGATCTGGAGCTCGCCCCGGTGGCCGCCCTGCTCCTCGGCCAGGGCCAGGAACCGGCGGTGGTTGAGGAAGTACGTCGCCACCCGCATCACGTCACCGGTGCGCCCCATCAGCTCGAAGCGGGGCGCGCGGCGGCCGCAGGGACAGCGGCCCGGCACCTCCCGGCCCAGGTCGCCTATCAGGTAGCGGCCCAGCCGCTGACCGCGCCGGGCGTGCGTGGTGAACACCAGCCGGCCCGTCTCGCCAGGGGCCACCGGCCGGTCCTCGGCCAGGTCCACGATCTCCAGGGTGTGGAGGTCGGCGTGCAGGTGGTGGACGCCGCCCGAGCTCTCCTCGCACTGGTACCCCAGCGGGCCCAGGTCGGTGCTGCCGTAGGTGATCGAGCGGATGACCTCGACGCCGAACCGCTCCCTCAGCGTGCGCTGCTGCTCCGGCGTGAAGTGCTCCCCGCCGTAGAACACCTTGCGCGTAGAACACCTTGCGCAGGCCCCCGTACGCGCGCAGCGTGTCCTCCTCCGCGTGCAGCAGCTGCCACAGGTAGGAGGGCATGCCGAAGAGGGTGTCTGCCCGGTGCTCGACGATGGCCTCGGCCGTGGCCCGGTGGTCCGGGCCGGCGGACAGCGGCAGCTGCACCCCGCCGAGCCGTTCGAGCACGGAGAAGAAGCTGATGAAGCTGCCGTACATGGCGCCGCAGTAGAAGAGGTTCGCGGTGCGGTCCCCGACCGGGTCGTAGCCCGCGGCGAGCAGGCCGCGGGCGGCGGCGTGCATCTGGGTGTCGTAGTCGTCGTAGCTGAACACCGACAGGGCGGGGGCGCCGGTGCTGCCGCCGCTGCGGAAGTACAGCTCGGCATCGGCCCGGGCCAACTCCCGCGCCGGTCCCTGCACGTCCTCCTTGCCCAGCAGCGGGCCGGTCGGTGGCGGCAGGACGACGGGCCGGACCAGGTCGTCGAGGCAGGCGGTGGTGGCGAACCGGTCCGGGTCCGCCTGGACGGCGACGCGGCGGCTGTAGCGCTGGAGGGCGTAGACCCCGTCGTGCGGCTCGCCCGCGTAGCTCTCCTGCATGGCGCCGACGGGCGTGACGCGGGTGACGCCCGCGGCCAGGGCGGTGCGGGAGAGTTCGGCGACGTCGGACCGGCTGCCCGCGATACCCGCCGTCTGCAGGTATCGGCGCATCGGGCGCAGGGTGGCGATCAGCCGCCGCCGGGGCAGCGGCTTGACCCACACGCTGCGGTGCAGCGGCGACGCCGTGAGCGGGGACCGGGTGTCGGCCATCACCCGCCACGAGCCGTCGGGCGCGGCGAACACGCGGGTCAGGCCGAGGTGTTCCTCCAGCCGGGCCACCAGCTCGGTGGTGGTGAGTTCGGCGGCCTCGGCGGGGTCCGGCTCGTCCGACGCAGCGGCGCCCACGGCAGGCGGGCGGGCCGCGAGGACCGCGGCGAACCGCTCGGCGAAGGCGAACACCTCCTTCTCGTCGTCGGTGTCGAGGTAGACCACCTGGGGGCTGGAGCAGGCCTGCTGCTCGTGCAGGCACACGTCGTCCGCGAGCGCCCCGAGGGTCACGCCGTCCGACCAGGCGTCAGCCGTCAGGTACGCGAAGGAGATCCGGTGCCCCCACTCCACCAGCCGGCACCCGGCCGGCACATGGGCCGCGACCCCTTCGACGGCTGCTTCCCCGCCCCACACGGCGACGGCGTCCGCGGGCGCGCACATCAGGCGCAGCCACTCCTGCCGGGAGGACGGGAAGCGCAGGACGACGATCCGTGCGGCGAGCGCGCCGCTGGGGTCGAGGGCCGCGAGCTCGGCCATCAGGTGCTGGGTCAGGAGGGTGTCGTCGCCGCTGGTCTTCAGAACGTTGACGTTTCCGGCGAGCAGTCCCTCGACGATGCTCAGCGGCGCGACGGTCACGGCGTTGCCCGGGGCGACATGGACGACCAGGCCGACGGGGGCCCACGCCTCGTAGACCGTTTCGCGGGGATCGGCCCGGTCCAGCCGGCCGGGGGTCGCGCTCCCCAGCTCGCGGCGCAGCTTGCGGGTCAGCTCCCGCCGGCTCAGCGCGCCGCCGAGCTCGGCGAGGACGGCGGGGTCCTCTCCCGCGGGCAGGTGCGCGGTGAGCCGGGTGCGGACCGGGTGGGCCGGGTCGCACAGGGCGGTGGCGAGGGCGTCGCAGGCGGCGAGCACGGTCTCGGTCTCCAGCACCGTGGCCAGCGCGGTCTCGACCGCGGCGGGCAGGGCGGCGAGGCGGCGCCCCGCCTCCTCGTCACCGATGAGGTCACCCTGCCAGTAGTGGTGCGCGTGGTCGTCGCCGCCCCGCTCGTACGCGGCGGCCTCGTTCGTCGTCTCCGTCATGGTCACGCCATGCCCTTCATCAGTTCCGCTGCGGCCACCGCGCAGCTGCGGTTGCGGCTCACCCCGGCACGGCCGTGAACGGTGAACCAGGGGGTCCCCAGCTCGCACCCGCAGGCCTCGCCCGGCTGGAGGGAGGCGAGGTCGCCCATGACCACGCTCTGCGCCGGCACCGAGGTGATGTACGGCGAGACCAGGTGCAGGTAGCCGGGCTCCCCGTACGGCAGGGGTTCGAGGGTGCGCGTGGAGCGGATCGTGACCCGGGACCAGACGGGGGCGTGCAGCCGATGGTGGTCGCACTCGATGTACGGGATGCAGTGCTCCACCGACCCGAAGGTGTCCCGGATCCGCTCGGCCGGGATGCCGAGCTGCTCGGTGACGCGTGCGTACAGCTCCTCCTTCCCGATGCGCCGGTCGGAGTGCCCCTTCCAGCCGCCGCCGAGGACCACGAGGGAGCCCTCGGGCAGGCGCAGCGGGGGCAGGCCCATGGCCCGCATCCGCTCCAGGGTGAAGAAGAGGAAGGCGGGGAAGCCGAGGATGCGCACCGGGGCGTCCTCCCGCTCGAAGCGGCGCAGCGCGGCGATGCAGCCGAAGGGGTCGAACTCGTGGTCGCCGCCGGTGTTGCGCAGGGCGTACGCGACGCTGCGCGCGGGGGCGAAGTCGCACAGGTAGTTGTCGGTGAAGGCGGTCCCGAGGTTGAGGGAGGGGGCCGGTTCGTAGCTGTAGAGGAGGTAGTTGACCTCCTGGTCGGGGGTGATCCAGCCGTGGCGGTCGAAGATCCGGGCGACCATCCGCTGGGCGGAGCGGATGGTCCAGTGGTCGAAGAACATCTGCGACTTCTGGCCGGTGGTGCCGGAGGAGGTCAGGTGCAGCTCGACGTCCTCGCGCGGGACGGAGAGGACCTCGTGCCGCTTGAAGAAGTTCGCGTGGACGAGCGGTGTCCGGTACGGCTCCGCCGGGGGAGTGGCCTCGTACAGGGAGCGGAAGAAGGGGGAGCGATCGGCGTGCCAGGCGTTGGTCTCCGCCATGGCGGCGGCGAACAGCTCGTCCTCGGCGGGCCCGGAGGCGTAGGGGTCGGTCAGGTCGCACAGCTGCTGGACGTGTGGCAGGAGGGCCGGGTCGGGTACGGCGACCGGCGCGAGATGGGGGTTCATGGGGCAACCTCGGATGGTGTGGGCAGGTGCGTCGACGCCCAGGCCGACACGTAGCAGTCCAGATAGGGCTGGAGGGGCGGTTCGACAGCGACGCCGCGGAAGTCGATGCGCTCGCCGGAGCGGGACAGCACGGCGTAGTCGTGGAAGCCGTCGCCGTCCGCGCGCATCGCCGGGTAGACGGCCCCGGCGACGAACCCCTCGGCCAGGAAGGCCGAGAGGACCTCGTGGTGCGCGAGCGGCACGAGGGCCTCGACGTAGCCGGCGCCCGCGCGGGCCAGGGCCCGGGTGACGGGTTCGAGGCACGCGGCCGCGGCGGCCGGGTCGGGGTGGGCGGTCAGCAGGGAGCAGTAGCCTCCGGCACGGTTGAGGTAGGCGTAGACCTCGAACCGGCCGTCCTCGGGGGTGAGCAGCACGTTGGGGGTGTGCAGCGGGTAGAACCAGCCGTCGGCACCGGGGAAGCGCTCGCGGAAGCGGCGGCGGACGAAGGCCGGTGCCTCGATCATCTCCAGCCGGTCGTCGGCGCCCTGCGGCGCGGACGGTGCCGGACGCGGGGCGGCTGCCGCTGCCCGCACTCCCGGGTAGCGAATGCCCAGTGCCGCCTCGGCGGTGTGCAGCAACGGCAGGAGCGGGGCGGGGACTTCGGTGACGGGGATCCGGCGGTCGAGCACCCCGGCGGAGTGACGCGCGTAGAGCGCGAGGCTCTCGCGGCTGCGGAGATCCACCGCGTTGGGCAGGATGCCCAGCGGGCGGAAGCCGTTGCGTGCGACGACGCGCTGCGGGCCGGCGCTGACGGTGCGCACGGTCGCGTACACGGAGTCCAGCCGGCCCGTGTCGAGCATGCCCGCGCACAGGGCCCCGGTGAGGGTGGCGGCCAGCCCCGCGGAGCGGTGCCCGGGGTGCACGGCGATGCCCTCCAGGCGGCCGATCCGGCTGCCCGCCTCGCCGTGGATGGCGGCGGACCCGGTCAGCGCCCCGGTGTCGGCGCAGCGGGCGACCAGCCACAGCGAGTGCGGGTCCTCGATGAGCCGGGCCATCTCGGCCGGGTCCGTGCCGAGGGCCACGGGGTAGTGGGGTCCGTAGACGGCGTAGTAGAGCTGGCGCAGTTCGGCGATGTCCGCGCACGCGGCGGGGGTGACGACGGGGCTCACCGCTCACCTCCGGCGGGTTCGGCCGCGGGGGACTCCAGCAGGGCCAGCGCGCAGGCCGCGGGGACCAGTCCGACGCCCTGCACCAGGCACAGCACCTGCGGGGAGACGAAGTCCCCGGCGAGGCCGAACGCGAGGGAGGCCACCGGTACGGAGGCACCCAGCACGGCCTGCATCACGGCGAAGAAGCCGGGCTTGTCGGCCGCCGGCACCAGCCGCTGGAACAGGGCCACGAAGCGGACGCTCACGGCCCCGGCGCACCAGCCGGCCACCACCAGGCAGCCCATGACGGCCGCGCGGTGCGTGAGCAGCCCCGGCAGGGCGAGGGCGAGGGCCATCAGGCCCAGACCGTACGCACCGGCGACGGTGGGGCGGCCCGGCATGCGGGCGCCGGTGAAGGCGCCGACGAGCGTGCCGGTGCCCAGCGAGGCCTCCAGCAGCGCCACGGTGCCTCCCCCGCCCGCGAGGACCGAGCGGGTGTAGAGGGGGATGACGACGAACACGGCGGCGGTGAAGAGGTTCGCCGCGGTGAAGCAGACCAGGATCCGCCGTACGTAGGGGAGTTCCGCGAGGATGCGTCGCAGCGGGCGCGGCCGGGAGGGAGCCGGCGCGTCGGCCCCGGCGCCCGGCCCGACGGTACGGAACCGGGCGCTCGCGACGAGGAGTGCGGCCCCGAGGTAGGCGGCCGCGCAGCCGGAGGCCAGCCCGGCCACACCGGCCCGGTCCACGGTCAGGGCGCCGAGCAGCGCCCCGCCGAGGCCGGCCAGGGACTGGGTGGACAGCTCGAAGCCGGTGGCGGTCTCGATGTCCGCGTCGTCGACGAGTTCGGGCACCGACGTGGTCAGGCAGGGGTCGAAGAACGCCTGGCAGGCCGCCAGGGCGAGACCGGTGGCGTACACGGCGGCGAGCGGCGGGCCGCCGCCGGACGCCCACAGCGCCAGGGCCCCCGAGGCGGCCCCGGCCAGGGCGGCGGCCGTCCGCAGCACCGAGCGGTGCGCGAACCGGGCGACCGCCGAGGCCACCACGGGCGCCAGCGCCACGGCGGGCAGGGTACAGGCCGCCATGAACAGCCCGGAGGCGAGCCCGCGCGCGTCGTCCACGGCGTAGGCGACGATCCACCAGGCCGTGCCGACCTGGAACATCCGCACGGCGGCCTGGGTGAGGACCTGGCCGAGCCACACGGCGCCGAAGGCGCGGTTTCGCAGGACCAGCGGAGCGCGCCGCCGGTCGGCCCCGGTGCGTACCGGGGGCGGGGCGGTGGTCATGCGGTCGGCCTCTCGTCGAGGACCCGGACGAGCTTGCCCGAGCGCGGGTTGACGGCGAGGTCGCGGTGGCGCACCCACTCCACGGACAGCGGGTGCACGAACCCGGCGCGCACGCTGTCCGGATACAGCGGCCGGGCGTTCTCCAGCTCCGTGACGACGGCCTTGGCCAGCTCCTCGCGGCCCTGCTCGCCGGGAGCCGTGGCCAGCCGCAGGACGAGCCCGTCGCGGCCGTCCCAGCGGCGGACGACGAGCTGCACGCCGACCACCTGGCCGGCGGTGTCCGCCGCGGCCACGGCGTCCTGGGCGTCCTGGGTGTAGAGGGAGACGGGGCCCACGCGTACGCCCTCCTCGGCGCGGCCGAGGATGCGGAAGTGCCCGGGCCCCGTGCCGGTCCACTCGGCCCGGTCGCCCGCCGGGTAGCGGATGATCGGCATGAGGCGGCGGAAGAGGCTGGTGACCACGACCCGGCCGGGCCGGCCCGGTTCGGTGACGGGCTCACCGGTGGCGTCGTCGAGGATCTCGACGACCGAGTAGGGCGTGAAGGCGCGGTGCACCCGGGCATCGGGGCCCGGGACGGGCCGGCCGAGCAGGCCCGCGTCGACGCTGGCGTATCCGACGGAACGGGCCTCGGCGCGCGGGAACGCGGCGGCCAGCAGGCGCCGCTGGTCGTCGAAGAGGGCCTCGCCGCCGAACAGCAGCAGCTCCACCGCGTCGAGCCGGACACCGGACGAGAGGACCTGCTCGGCGAGCCGGCAGCTCGGCGAGCCGGCACAGGGTGGTCGGTGTTCCGGCCAGCACCTGGGCGGCGAGGTCGCGCAGCGTGGGGATCGTCGACTCCGGCGGTGCGCCGCCGCCGACGGGCAGGCGGACGTTGTCCACGGGCGCGTGGGCGAGCGAGTCGAGGACGAAGAGGAAGCTGGCGTACAGCTCCCCGGCGTAGAAGAGGTCGGCGACGCGGTGCCCCGGGCGCAGGCCCGTGTCCACGAGTCCCTGGCCGAAGGCGGTGACGAACGTGCGCCATTCGTCGCGCGTGTAGACGGAGAACTTGGGGGACCCGGTGGTGCCGCCGGTCTTGTAGACCGTGGCCTCGCTGAGCGGGCCGGTCAGGACGCGGTTGTCGCGCGGGGTGTTGGCCGCCCAGAACGCCTGCTGGTCGACCACCGGCAGGTCGGTGAGGCGGTCGGTGTCCGGCGGCAGGGACGCGTAGAGCGCTTGGTAGAAGGGTGGGTCCGAGAGCTGCTGGGCGGACATGTGCCTTTGCCTAGGTGGTGGATCGGTACGGAGGCCGCGGCTGCGCGCGGCGGGAGCGGGCACGCTCCGGCCGGAGCGGCCGGGGTGGACGAAGGACCCCGCTGGTGCCCCCGTCTGCTCGATGCGCGCCAGAACATGACGCTCAGTCACGATGATGAAACATCAGTGCGCTGATCACCAAATTGGCACAATATTTTCGGCCAGTACGCCTCAGTCGAAAAGATTTTCCGCTCAACTATCGGGGGTCCGAGTGGCGGCCCACCGCCGGGCGCCCTCGGACCCGGCCCCGGAACCCGCCCGTCCTACGCCGCCAAGGCCGTTGTCGCGCACAGGGTTTGAGGCCGTCGATCGGGGACACACGCGCCATGACGGTGGTACGTCTCACCGGGCCGGCGAACCGCGCGGCCGGTGACCGTCGGCGGCATCCCCTTCCCCCCGGGATGCCGTCGGCGGGCCACCGTCAACGGCACCACTGCGTCGTCCCACCGCAGGCACCGCCCGCGGCCGCGTCGCCGCCTCCCCGCGGACCCGGCCCGGCCAAGCCCCCGGCGACCACTGACCGTACAGCGGTCCCCGGGCACCGCGGCGGGACGGCGGGGGCCGCGTGCTCAGTCCCGGCCGGCCCGGTGCCGGGGCCGGTGCCCGTTCCCGCGGGTGACCGCGCGTGCAGACCGCGCCGGGCGGGGCAGGCGAGGGGGAGACCTGCCAGGCCCGAGAAGGGACGGACACCGTGGAACGACCGAGGATCCTCGTGGTGGGAGCCGGATTCGCCGGGGTGGAGTGCATCCGCCGGCTGGAGCGGAGGCTGGCGCCCGCCGAGGCGGACATCGCCCTGGTCACCCCCAACTCCTACCAGCTCTACCTCCCGTTGCTCCCCCAGGTGGCGTCCGGAGTGCTCACCCCGCAGTCCGTCGCCCTCTCCCTGCGGCGCAGCAGCCGCCACCGCACCCGGATCATCCCCGGCCGCGCCGTCGGCGTGGACACCCGCGCCAAGGTCTGCGTCATCCGCAAGATCACCGGCGAGCTGACGGACCAGCCGTACGACCACCTGGTACTGGCGCCCGGCAGCATCACCCGCACCTTCGACATCCCCGGCCTCACCGAGCACGCCCGGGGCATGAAGACCCTCGCCGAGGCCACCCATCTGCGCGACCACGTCATCTCCCAGCTGGACCTGGCCGACGCGAGCGAGGACGAGGCGGAACGCGCCGCACGGCTGTGCTTCGTCGTGGTCGGCGGCGGATACGCCGGCACCGAGACGGCGGCCTGCCTGCAGCGGCTCACCCACCACGCCGTCAAGCGCTACCCCCGGCTGGACCACCGCCACATCAGCTGGCACCTCCTGGACCTCGCACCCCGGCTGATGCCCGAACTCGGCGACTCCCTGGGCCGCACCGCCCTGGACGTCCTGCGCCGCCGCGGCATCCAGGTCTCCCTCGGCGTCAGCGTCGCCAAGGCGGGCCCCACGGAGGTGGCGCTCACCGACGGCCGGGTGCTGCCCAGCAGGACCCTCATCTGGACGGCGGGGGTGACGGCCAGCCCCCTGATCGGCACGCTCGGCGCGGAAACCGTCCGCGGCAGGCTGCTGGTGACGCCCGAGATGACGGTGCCGGGCGCGCCCGGAGTCTTCGCACTGGGGGACGCCGCGGCCGTCCCCGACCTCGCCGCCGGCCAGGAGGGCGCCCTCTGCCCGCCCACCGCACAGCACGCCCTGCGCCAGGGCCGCACCCTCGCGGACAACCTGATCG
>NZ_JZWV01000877.1 GCF_000966975.1 Streptomyces katrae
TTCACCTGGGAGCGCACCGACCGCGTCGACGCCCTGCGCGCCGCCGCCGGGCTCTAGGAACCGGGCTCAGGACGGCGGGAAGTCCGTCGTCGGGGCCAGGGGGGCCCACTGCTCCCAGACGGACAGGCGTTCGCGCAGGGCCGTGGGGGCGCGGTCGGCCGCGGTGGTGCCCAGGAGGACGCGGAGTGGGGGGTCCTCGGCCTCCAGGAGCTTCAGGAGGGCCACCCCGGCCCGGCGCGGGTCGCCGGGCTGGAGGTGGGCGAAGGCGCCCGACAGGCCGTGCCGGCGCTTGGCCAGCACGGCGTCGTAGGCGGTCTTCGGCGTGGCCCGCACCATCGAGCTCGCGCTCCAGTCGGTACGGAACTCGCCGGCCTCGATCAGGGTGACCTTGATCCCGAAGCCGGCGACCTCCTGGGCCAGGGTCTCGCCCATCGCCTCCAGGGCCCATTTGCTGGCGCAGTACATGCCCAGGTTCGGGTACGTGGTCACGCCCGCGATGCTGGACATCTGCAGGAGGTGGCCGGAGCCCTGGCGGCGCATCAGCGGGAGTACGGCCTGGGTGGTCCACAGGGCGCCGAGGAAGTTCACGTCGAACTGGTCGCGGACCTGGCGTTCGGTGACCTCCTCCACGGCGCCGGCCAGCCCGTAGCCGGCGTTGTTCAGCAGGACGTCGATCCGTCCGGCCCGCTCCGCGGCCTCGGCGACGGTGGCGAACACCGCCGCGCGGTCGCTGACGTCCAGGGTCATGGGGACGACCCGCGCGCCGAAGCGCTCGACGAGTCCGTCGAGCGCCTCGACGCGGCGGGCCGTGGCGACCACGGTGTCCCCGGCCTCCAGGACGACCTCGGCGACGGCCCGTCCCAGGCCCCGGGAGGCGCCCGTGACGAACCAGACCCGAGGCGTCCCGTCCGTCATCGACGGGCCCGCTGCTCGGCGAAGGCCTTGGCGTGGTTGAGGGTGGCGGTGCTGTTGGTGCTGAGGGCCGTGTGTATGTAGGCCTTGGCGTCCTCGACCGTCGCCTCGGGGCCCAGGACGCGGGCGATGTTCTCGGTGTTGATCGTCACCGTGTGCTGGGAGGAGGCGGACACGCCGCCCTCGCCGTCCTCGGCGAACGTCCAGTAGCCGGTGTGCAGGCTCATCAGCGCGGGCAGGGTCGTCTGCTTGTAGGCGATCCGCTCGTGCGGGAACGTCACCCGGTAGGACTTGGTCGTGTGCACGGAGCCGTCCTTGGCCCGGGTGTCCATCTCCAGTTCCTGCAGGCCCGGGGTGTCCTCGGTCAGCCGGACGACCGCCACGTGCGGCAGCCGCTCGGGCCACAGGTCCGCCTCGTTGACGAAGTCGTAGACGTCCTTCGCGGAGCCCTCGACGCGGACCGTGTCCTCGAAGGAGAACGTCAGGTCCTCGGTGGCGTGGGCGCGCTCCACGTTCGTCTTGAGCGCGGCGAGCTCCGAGCGCGAGTTGCGGTCGACCGCCTTGTCGATCCACTCCAGCTTGGCCAGGTCGTCGTCCTCGGCCCGGTAGTCGTGCAGCAGCCGCACCCGGGACTCGCCCTCCGGGAGCGGCTCGATGATCCAGGTGCCGCCCATCGCGGCGACCGGGGGAGCCGGGACCTCCTGGCGGAAGGTGATCGTCAGCTTCTCCGGGTCCAGGGTGCGGCGCGAGGTCCAGTTCTTGGGCTCGCCGTTGGCGGTGGCCCAGATCCGGATGCGTTCCTCGTTCCCGCCCTGCGGGATGTGGTCCACGTAGATGGTCGGGGGGAAGATCCGCGGCCAGTTCTGCACCTCGGCGATCAACCGGTACACGGCGGCGGCCGGGGCCGAGACCGTGATCTCGTGCTCCACTTCACGCAGGCCGGGCTGCGGCATGGTCTTGCTCCTCGGGATCGGGGGTCGTGCGGGCGTACGTGATCGGGCGGGCCGGGCTCAGAAGTTGCCGAGGCCGCCGCAGACGTTGAGGGCCTGCGAGGTGATGGAGGCGGCGGTGTCGGAGGCCAGGTAGCCGACGAGGCCGGCGACCTCCTGCGGGGTGGAGTAGCGGCCGAGGGGGATCTTGGCCTGGAACTTCTCCAGCACCGCCTCCTCCGTGGTCTGGTACGCGGCGGCGTAGCCCTGGCGGACCCGCTCGGCCATCGGCGTCTCGACGTAGCCGGGGCAGACGGCGTTGACGGTGATGCCCGTCGGGGCCAGCTCGTTGCCCAGCGCCTTGGTGAAGCCCACCACGCCGTGCTTGGACGCCGAGTAGGGGGCGCCCAGGACCACGCCCTGCTTGCCCGCGGTGGAGGCGATGTTGATGATGCGGCCGCGGTTCTTGGCGCGCATGCCGCCGGTGTTCAGGACCTCGCGGGTGACGCGGAAGACGCTGTTGAGGTTGGTCTCGATCACGTCGTACCAGAGCTCGTCGGTGATGTCGGCGGTGACGCCGCCGCCCGAGCGGCCGGCGTTGTTGACCACCACGTCGATGGTGCCGAACCGCTCCACGGCCGCCTCGACCCAGGCCTTGACGTCCTCCCCGCTGCGCACGTCGACACTCGCGCCGTCGACCTCCAGACCTTCGGCGGTGAGCTCCTTGACGGTACGGGCCACGTTGTCGGCGTCGCGGGCGCCGATGAACACCCGGTGCCCCTGCGCGGCCAGGGTGCGGGCCGCTTCCAGGCCGATACCGCTGGTCGCTCCGGTGACGACGGCGACGCGCTTGGTCTGGTCCTGCTCCTGGGCCTGGTCGGGCATGAGAACTCCTCGGTGAATCGACAGGTGGCGCACGCGGAGGATCTGTCACCGCGATGGAGCGGTACTCGAAGGCGTCTCGGCCGCCCCGCCGCGACCGGGGGGACCACCGGTCCTCCATCGTTCGTCGAGCGGTGGTCGACAGGATCGGGGAGACACCCGCACGTGAGAGGCGACCATGATCAACTTGTTTCAGCCCCAGGTCGGGGCGGAGGAACTCGACGCGGTCGCCGGGGTGTTCCACGACCGCAGGCTCGGCAGCGGACGGCGCACCAAGGCCTTCGAGACGGCCTTCGCCGAGCACCTGGGCATCGAACCCGACCACGTCGTGTTCACCAGCTCCGGCACGACCGCCCTGCACCTGGCCGTCGAGACCCTCGACCTCCAGCCGGGCGACGAGGTGGTCCTGCCCTCCCTGGGCCTGCCCGCCACCGCCGAGGCCGTGGCCGGACGCGGCGGCCGCCCCGTCTTCTGCGACGTCGACCGCCGCACCCTCAACCCGTCCCTGGAGGACGTCGAGGCCGCCCTCACCGACCGGACCCGCGCGGTCCTCTTCCTCCACTACGGGGGACGCGCCGGCGACATCCTGCGCATCGCCGCGCGCTGCCGGGAGCTGGGCCTCGCCCTGATCGAGGACGGCGCCTGCTCCGTCGCCTCCCGTGTCGACGGCCTGCCCGCCGGCACCTTCGGCGACCTCGCCGTGTGGAGCTTCGACCCGGGCCGGGTCCTGGTCACCGGCGACGGCGGCATGGTCTACGCGAAGGACCCCGAACGGGCCGCCCGCACCCGCCTCCTCGTCCGGCGCGGCCTGGTCCGCGCCAGCGGCTTCGGCCACGCCACCCTGCCCGGCGAACCGGACCTGCCCGAGTACGGGCGCGGCATCGCCGGCAACGACCTGACCGCCGCCATCGGCTCCGTCCAGCTGCGCCGCCTCCCCGAGATGGTGGCGCGGCGCCGCGAGATCGCCGCCCGCTACGACCGGGAACTGGCCGGCACCGAGGGGCTGCTGACGCCCCCGCCGCTGCCCGAGGGCCACGAGTCCACGGACTGCCTGTACTGGGTGCAGCTCGACCCCGCCATCAGGGACGGGGTCGTCGCCGACCTGCTGGCCGAGGAGATCTACACGACCTCCCACCACGCGCCCCTGCACCGGTTCCCGGCCGAGGGCGACGCGGAGCCCCCGGCGCCCCCGCTGCCCTCCTGCGACTGGGCGGTGGACCGCACCGTACGCCTGCCCCTGCACCCCGGCCTCAGCGACGCGGACGTCGCCACCGTCATCGACGCGCTGCGCAGGTCCGTGCGCTCCCGGCTCGCCAGTACCGACGAAGGACTCACCGTGAAGGACACCCCATGAACCGACGCGTCGTCATCACCGGGATCGGCGTGGTCGCACCCGGGGGAGTGGGCACCAAGGCGTACTGGGCCCGGCTCACCTCCGGGCGGACCGCGACCCGCGCCATCAGCCTCTTCGACGCCTCCGGCTTCCGCTCGCGGATCGCCGCCGAGGCCGACTTCGACCCGCTCGCCCACGGGTTCACCCCCGAGGAGGCCGCCCGCCTCGACCGGGCCGCGCAGTTCGCGCTGGTCAGCGCCGACGAGGCGGTCCGCGACAGCGGCCTCGACACCGCCGCCCTGGACCCCACCCGCACCGGGGTCACCCTGGGCAGCGCGGTGGGCTGCACCACCGGCCTGGACAACGAGTACAACGCCGTGAGCGGGGGCGGCTCCACCTGGCAGGTGGACCACACCCTCGCCGTGCCCCACCTGTTCGACTACTTCGTGCCCAGCTCGATGGCGGCCGAGGTGGCCTGGCGGGTCGGCGCCCAGGGCCCCGTCTCCATGGTCTCCACCGGCTGCACCTCGGGCCTGGACTCCATCGGGCACGCCGTGGAGCTGATCCGCGAGGGCAGCGCCGACGTGATGGTCACCGGCGCCACCGAGGCCCCGATCTCACCGATCACCGTGGCCTGCTTCGACGCCATCAAGGCCACCTCGCCCAGCAACGACCACCCGGAGACCGCCTCCCGCCCCTTCGACGCCACCCGCAACGGGTTCGTCCTCGGCGAGGGCTCGGCGATCCTCGTCCTGGAGGAGCTGGAGAGCGCCCGCCGGCGCGGCGCCCACGTCTACGCCGAGATAGCCGGGTTCGCCAGCCGCGGCAACGCCTACCACATGACCGGCCTGAAGGCCGAGGGCCGCGAGATGGCCGAGGCCATCACCGTCGCCCTCGACGAGGCCCGCCTGCCCGCCACCGCCGTCGACTACGTCAACGCCCACGGCTCCGGCACCAAGCAGAACGACCGGCACGAGACCGCCGCCTTCAAGCGCAGCCTCGGCAGCCACGCCTACGAGGTCCCGGTCAGCTCCATCAAGTCGATGATCGGGCACTCGCTGGGCGCGATCGGCTCCCTGGAGGTGGCCGCGAGCGCGCTGGCCATCGAGCACAACACCGTCCCGCCGACCGCGAACCTGCACCACCCCGACCCGGGCTGCGACCTGGACTACATCCCGCTGACCGCGCGCGAGCACCGCACGGACACCGTCCTCAGCGTCGGCAGCGGCTTCGGCGGCTTCCAGAGCGCCATGATCCTGACCCGCCCGCGCCTGGGAGCCGCCGCATGAGCACGCAGACCGCCGACGCGCCCGTCATGTCTTCGGCGGCCGCCTCCGCCGCCCCGGTGATCACCGGGATCGGCGTGGCCGCCCCGAACGGCCTGGGCACCGAGGCCTGGTGGAGCGCGGTCCTGCGCGGCGAGAGCGGCATCCGCCCGGTCACCCGCTTCGACGCCGGGCAGTACCCGGCGAAGCTCGCCGGGGAGGTCCAGGGCTTCGACGCCGCCGCGCACCTGCCCGGCCGGCTGCTGCCGCAGACCGACCAGGTGACCCGGCTCGCCCTCACCGCCGCCGACGAGGCCCTCGCCGACGCCGGGGTGGACCCGGCCGAGCTGCCCGACTACGCGGCCGGGGTGATCACCGCCAGCTCGGCCGGCGGCTACGAGTTCGGGCAGCGCGAGCTCCAGGCCCTGTGGAGCAAGGGCGGCCAGTACGTCAGCGCGTACCAGTCCTTCGCCTGGTTCTACGCCGTCAACAGCGGCCAGATCTCCATCAAGAACGGCATGCGCGGCCCCAACAGCGTCCTGGTCAGCGAACAGGCCGGCGGGCTCGACGCCGTGGCCCAGGCCCGCCGCCAGCTCCGCAAGGGCATCCGGCTGGTCGTCACCGGCGGCATGGACTCCTCCCTCTGCCCCTGGGGCTGGGCCGCCCACCTGGCCTCCGGCGAACTCAGCACCTCCGAGGACCTCGAGCGCGCCTACCTGCCCTTCTCCGAGGAAGCCGGCGGGCACGTCGTCGGCGAGGGCGGGGCGCTGCTCGTCCTGGAGGACGGGGCCTCCGCCCGCGAGCGCGGCGCCCGCCCCTACGGGGAGGTCGCCGGGTACGCCGCCACCTTCGACCCGCCGCCCGGCTCGGGCGGCGCTCCCCGGCTGCGCGACGCGGCCGCGCTGGCCCTGCGCGAGGCCGGGCTGGCCCCCGCCGACGTGGACGTGGTCTTCGCCGACGCCGCCGGCCGGCGCGAGGCCGACCGCGCCGAGGCCGAGGCCCTCGCCGAGCTCTTCGGGGAGTACGGGGTCCCGGTGACCGCGCCCAAGACCATGACGGGCCGGCTCGCCGCGGGCGGCGCCTCCCTCGACCTGGCCGCGGCCCTGCTCTCGCTGCGCGACGGGGTGATCCCGCCGACCGTGCACGCCGGGCCGCCCGCCGCGGACTGCCCCCTCGACCTGGTGACCGGGGTGCGCCGGCCCGCCCGGCTGCGCACGGCACTGGTCCTGGCCCGGGGCCGGGGCGGATTCAACGCCGCCATGGTGGTCCGGGGACGGTGAGCGGGAGCGGCGGCGGGCCCCGGATGGAGGAGGTGGCCGAGCACGTCTGGGCCTACCTCCAGCCCGACGGCGGCTGGTGCCTGAACAACGCGGGGCTGATCGCCCCGGGCGGCGGCCGGCCCGTGCTGGTCGACACCGCCGCCACCGAGGCCCGTGCCCGGGCCCTGGGGGAGGCGGTCGCCCGGATCACCCCGCACGCCCCGCGCTTCGTGGTGAACACCCACTCGCACGGCGACCACACGTTCGGTAACCGGTTCTTCGCCGGCCGGGCCCTGGTCGTCGCGCACGAGGCGGCGCGCGCCGAGATGGCCCTCGCCGGACTGCACCTGACCCGGCTGTGGCCGGACGTCCCCTGGGGGGAGGTCCGCGTGGAGCTGCCCGGGCTGACCTACCGCGACCGGCTCACCCTGCACCCGGGGGACTTCCCCGTCGAGCTGGTCCACCCGGGCACCGCCCACACCGTCGGGGACACGGTGGTCTGGCTGCCGCGGCAGCGGGTGCTGTTCACCGGGGACATCGTGATGTCCGGGGCCACGCCGTTCTGCCTGACCGGCTCGGTCTCCGGTTCGCTCGCCGTCGTCGAGCGGCTGCGCGCCCTCGGCCCGGAGACCGTCGTCGCGGGGCACGGGCCGGTCGGCGGCCCGGGGCTGCTCGACGCCACCGCCGGGTACCTGCGCCTGGTGCAGCGGCTGGCCGCCGAGGGCCTCGCGGCGGGGCTGACCCCTCTGGAGGCCGCGCGGGAGGCCGACCTCGGCCCGTACGCGGAGCTCCTGGACGCCGAGCGGCTGGTGCCCAACCTGCACCGCGCCTACGCCGAGGCGCGGGGCGCCGAGCCGGGGCACCGGCTCGACGTGGAGGAGATGTTCTGCGAGATGGTCGAGTACCACGGCGGACTGCCCGCCTGCGCCGCCTGAGGACAGGCGGCACGGACGGGCGGTCGGGGCCGTGGGCAGGGGGGCCTGCTAGTCGGTGCCGGACTCCATCGCGGCGCGGTCCAGCAGCTCCTCGTCCGCGGAGACCTCGCCACGGGAGGCGATGGCCTCGGCGCCGCCCTCCGGCATCTCCGGCATGGTGCCGATCAGCCCGGTCGCGGCCGCCTGGGCGGCGCCGACGGCGGGGCTGCCGCTGCCGATCAGGCCGAGCACCGCGTACTGCTCCAGCTTGGCGCGGGAGTCGGCGATGTCGAGGTTGCGCATGGTCAGCTGGCCGATGCGGTCCACCGGGCCGAAGGCCGAGTCCTCGGTGCGCTCCATGGAGAGCTTGTCCGGGTGGTAGCTGAACGCCGGGCCCTGGGTGTCGAGGATCGAGTAGTCCTCGCCGCGCCGCAGCCGCAGGGTCACCTCGCCGGTGACGGCCGCGCCGACCCAGCGCTGGAGGGACTCGCGGACCATCAGGGCCTGCGGGTCCAGCCAGCGGCCCTCGTACATGAGCCGGCCGAGGCGGCGGCCCTCGTTGTGGTACTGGGCGAGGGTGTCCTCGTTGTGGATGGCGTTGACCAGGCGCTCGTACGCGGCGTGCAGCAGGGCCATGCCCGGCGCCTCGTAGATGCCGCGGCTCTTGGCCTCGATGATCCGGTTCTCGATCTGGTCGGACATGCCCATGCCGTGCCGGCCGCCGATGGCGTTGGCCTCCATGACCAGGTCGACGGCGGAGGCGAACTGCTTGCCGTTGATCGTGACCGGGCGGCCCTGCTCGAAGCCGATGGTCACGTCCTCGGTGTCGATCTCGACCGAGGGGTCCCAGAACCGGACGCCCATGATCGGCTCGACGGTCTCCAGGCCGGTGTCCAGGTGCTCCAGGGTCTTGGCCTCGTGGGTGGCGCCCCAGATGTTGGCGTCGGTGGAGTACGCCTTCTCCGTGCTGTCCCGGTAGGGGAGGCCGTGGGCCAGCAGCCACTCCGACATCTCCTTGCGGCCGCCGAGCTCGGTCACGAAGGCCGCGTCGAGCCAGGGCTTGTAGATCCGCAGGTGCGGGTTGGCGAGCAGGCCGTAGCGGTAGAACCGCTCGATGTCGTTGCCCTTGAAGGTGGAGCCGTCGCCCCAGATCTGGACGTCGTCCTCGAGCATCGCCCGGACCAGCAGCGTGCCGGTGACGGCGCGGCCGAGCGGGGTGGTGTTGAAGTAGGCGCGACCGCCGGAGCGGATGTGGAACGCACCGCAGGTCAGCGCGGCCAGGCCCTCCTCGACCAGCGCCGCGCGGCAGTCGACCAGACGCGCGACCTCGGCGCCGTAGGCCTGGGCGCGCCCGGGCACCGAGGCGATGTCGGGCTCGTCGTACTGGCCGATGTCGGCGGTGTAGGTGCACGGGACGGCGCCCTTGTCGCGCATCCACGCGACCGCGACGGAGGTGTCGAGTCCGCCGGAGAAGGCGATGCCGACGCGCTCGCCGACGGGAAGGGAGGTGAGGACCTTAGACATGGGATGAGTATGCAGAACGATGCATGTTCATGCAAGTGGAGGGGGCTCCGCCGTTAACGGCGTCATGGCGGGCGTTAACGCCGTTAATGATCGACAAGCCCGCTCAGACCCGGGG
>NZ_JZWV01000878.1 GCF_000966975.1 Streptomyces katrae
CCCGGCCCTCCTCCCCAGAGCGGAGTACGTCGTGAACCCCTCAGCCCCCACCCTGGCCCTCGTGGAGAGCCCGGTCCAGCTGCTCAACGTGCTGGAGTGGGCCCACACCCGGAGCGGGGACGGCGGCCCGCTGCTGACCGCCGTCCCCCGCCAGCCCGGCCCCGCGCCGGATGGCCGGCCTGGCCCGGGGCGAGGGCCACGCCGTGCACTGGCAGGAGGCCCGCGGCGGCTCCGGCTCCCCGGCCGGCGCCCTCGCCGCCCTGGCCACCGCCGTGCGCCGGGCGGAGCGGATCCTGGTCGGCGACCCCTTCTCCCGCCTCCTCCAGCTGCTGCTGGTCCCGGCCCGGGCCGCCGAGCTGGTCGTCGTGGACGACGGCACCGCCACCATGGAGTTCGTCGCGCAGCTCGGCCGGGGCGAGCGGCTGCGCCGCTGGCACCGCACCGGCGGCGGGCCCGCGGCCCGGGCCCGGGAGCTCGCCTACGCCCCGGTGTCGGGCACCGCCCGGCGCCGGCTGACCCCGCGCGGGGGGCGGGCCGTCGAACTGTTCACCTCGATGCCGGTCACCCCGCCGCCGGGGGCCCGGCTGCGGGTCAACGACTTCGCCTGGACCCGGGCCCGCTTCGGCCCGCCCCGCCTGACCAAGGGCACCGACCTGGTGGGCACCTCCCTGGTGGAGACCGGGGTGGTCGACCCCTTCCGCTACCTCGACGCCGTACGCGCCCTGGCCCGGGAGCACGGCGTGACCCGTTACTTCGCGCACCGCCGGGAGTCGCCGGAGAAGCTGCGCGCGCTGAGCGAGGCGACCGGGCTGGAGATCGTACGCCCGGACCTGCCGCTGGAGCTGATCGCCCAGCGGGGCCCCATCGGCCGTACGATCGTCAGCTTTCCGTCCACGGTCGTCCACACGCTGCCGTACGCGCTCACCGGCACCGGCGTGACGGTCGCCGTATGCGATATCGACCCCGCCTGGCTCACCGCCACCGCCTCGCCCAGGGCCCGCGGCTTCCTCGCCGGAGTGGCCGGCACCGCCCGTGATGTGCGCAGACTCCCCCTGCGAGCGGCTCCCGCGGCCGGATGAGCGCGCGAGTTTACCCCCGGGCGCATCCGATCATGCGTCCAGAGGCCGCTTTTCTTTCCCCTAACGGCATGAATTTCTGGTGATCTCCAGACAGTTGACCCATCCGTGCGCCTACCCTTAAACGGGTGAACCAGTTGATGTCCCGCGAGTCCCTGCCCGCCCTGCCCGGCAAGCCCGACCGGCCCGAGCTGCCCGGCAAGCTTCCGGATCACCTGCGTGCCGAACTGATCGCCTTCCGTCGCGACTTGCACATGCACCCCGAACTAGGACACCAGGAGTTCCGCACCACGGCGGCGATCAAGGCGCGGCTGGAGAAGGCGGGGCTCCGGCCAAGGGTGCTGAAGTCCGGCACGGGGCTGATCTGTGACGTCGGCACCTGGGACGGGGGGCGGCCGATGCTGGCCCTGCGCGCGGACATCGACGCCCTGCCCATCCCCGACGCCAAGACGCACGTCCCGTACCGCTCGACGGTCCCGGACCGGGCCCACGCCTGCGGCCACGACGTGCACACCTCCGTCGTCCTCGGCGCCGGCCTGGTGCTCGCCGAGCTCGACCGCCAGGGCCTGCTGCCGCGCCCGGTGCGGCTGCTGTTCCAGCCCGCCGAGGAGGTGCTGCCCGGCGGGGCCACCGAGGCGATCGACTCAGGGGTACTGGAGGGCGTCGGCCAGATGATCGCGGTGCACTGCGACCCGCGCGTGGACGCGGGACGGATCGGGCTGCGGTCCGGTCCGATCACCTCGGCCTGCGACCGGCTGGAGGTCACCCTCACGGGCCCCGGCGGCCACACCGCCCGCCCGCACCTGACCACCGACATGGTCACCGCCGCCGCCCGGGTCGCCGTGGACGTGCCGGCCCTGCTGACCCGCCGGATGGACGCCCGCTCGGGCATGTCGGTCACCTGGGGCCGGATCGAGTCCGGGCACGCCTGCAACGTCATCCCGATGCACGCGGAGCTCTCCGGCACCGTCCGCTGCCTGGACCTGAACGCCTGGTACGAGGCCCCGGACATGATCTACGCGGCCATCGACGAGGTCGCGACGATGCACGGGGCCAAGTTCGAGATCAACCACGTGCGCGGGGTGCCGCCCGTGGTGAACGACCCGGTGGTCACCGAACTGCTCAGGGAGTCCATGGCGGCCCGGCGCGGCATCGAGTCGGTCGAGGACACCGAGCAGAGCCTCGGCGGAGAGGACTTCTCCTGGTACCTGGAGCACGTCCCGGGCGCGATGGCCCGCCTCGGCGTCCGCAAGCCCGGCGACACCGCCAAGCGGGACCTGCACCGGGGCGACTTCGACGTCGACGAGTCCGCGATCGAGGTCGGCGTGGAGTTCTTCACGGCCGCCGCCCTGCTCGACGGGCGCCGATCAAGGCCCTCCACGTAAAAAATCAAGTAAATCTCCGTACAACATCAGCGGGTCCCCTGTCGGACCTGTCCAGCCCTTGGTACACAAGGGCTGGACGCTCCCGCTGTTACCAACCGGTCACTGTCCGGTTCGCGACGATCCGATAACGACTCATGAACGGGCCTTTAACTGACATCTACGCGCGTTACGATCGCCGCGAAACCAGCGCCGGTCGTGGCGCTTCGGTCAGGTTTTGAAGGAGCCTCCCCTTGCGCCGGATCACCAGGATCGCCACCGTGGGCATCGCGTCCGCGGCGCTGGCCCTCTCGGCCACCGCCTGTGGCGGGAAGAAGTCCTCGGACGCCTCGTCCTCCTCGTCCTCCTCCTCGGAGTCGAAGAGCGCCAGCGCCGCCATCGCGTACGACGTCGGCGGCCGCGGCGACCAGTCGTTCAACGACGCCGCCTACGCGGGCCTGGAGAAGGCCGCGAAGGACCTCAAGGTCAAGACCGCCGAGGCGGAGCCGACCGAGGGCGAGAGCGAGGCCGACAAGGTCCAGCGCCTCACCGAGCTGGCGCGCAAGGGCAACAACCCGGTCATCGGCGTCGGCTTCTCCTACGCCCCGGCCATCGAGAAGGTCGCGAAGAAGTTCCCGAACACCACGTTCGGCATCATCGACGACACCTCCAAGACCGGCTCGAACATCGCGAACCTGGTCTTCAACGAGGAGCAGGGCTCCTACCTGGCCGGCGTCGCCGCCGCCAAGGCGTCCAAGACCGGAACGGTCGGCTTCATCGGCGGTGTCGAGGTCCCGCTGATCAAGAAGTTCCAGGCGGGCTTCGAGCAGGGCGTCAAGGACACCAACCCGAACGCCAAGGTGCTGTCGGCCTACCTGACCCAGCCGCCGGACTTCTCGGGCTTCGCCAAGCCGGACCTCGGCAAGGCCGCCGCCAAGGGCCAGCTCGACGGTGGCGCCGACGTGATCTACGCCGCCGCCGGCCTCGCGGGCTCGGGCGCCATCGAGGCCGCCTCCTCCGCCGGCAAGTGGGCCATCGGTGTCGACTCGGACCAGTACAACCAGCCCGGTCTGGCGAAGTACAAGGACCACATCCTGACCTCGGTCACCAAGGACGTCTCCCTCGCGGTCTTCGACCTGATCAAGTCGGTCAAGGACGGCAAGCCGGAGTCCGGTGAGGTCCGCTACGGCCTGGACAAGAACGGTGTCGCCCTGGCGGACTCCAACCCGCAGTACAAGGCGATGAGCGACGTCACCGCCGCGGTGGAGAAGGCCAAGGCCGACATCATCGCCAAGAAGATCAACGTCAAGACCGCGCCGTAAGGCCCCTGTCTGACGCCTGATTCGTGGTCTCCGGGGTCCGGAAGCGGTCAACCCGCTCCCGGACCCCGTACCGCGTCTCCGCCCCCAGTCCGTGCGGACTTGTGGCCAGTTGGCCGCAAGTTTTCACTTCCGACAGTGCTACGCGCGTAGAGGCATCGTGGACGCGATACCTTCTCTCCCCGCCCTGTCCTCCTCCTGCCACTTGGCTCAATCCCGGCTCCTTCCGCGCCAAGGAGAGTGCGTCATCAACGCGTCCAGCCCCCCTCTCGCCGTAGAACTGCACGGCATCACCAAGCGTTTCCCCGGCGTCGTCGCCAACAAGGACATCGCCATCTCCGTCCGCAAGGGCACGGTCCACGCCCTCATCGGTGAGAACGGCGCCGGCAAGTCGACCCTGATGAAGATCCTCTACGGCATGCAGAAGCCGGACGAGGGCACCATCGCCATCGACGGGGAGCAGGTCTCCTTCAACAACCCCGGCGAGGCCATCGCCCGCGGCATCGGCATGGTCCACCAGCACTTCATGCTGGCCGACAACCTTACGGTCCTGGAGAACGTCGTCCTCGGCGGCGAGAAGCTCTACGGCATCGGCGGCAAGGCCCGCAAGAAGATCATGGAGATCTCGGACGCCTACGGCCTCGGCGTGCGGCCCGACGCCCTGATCGAGGACCTCGGCGTCGCCGACCGCCAGCGCGTGGAGATCCTCAAGGTCCTCTACCGCGGCGCCAAGACCCTCATCCTCGACGAGCCCACCGCCGTGCTCGTGCCGCAGGAAGTGGACGCGCTCTTCGACAACCTGCGCGAGCTCAAGGCCGAGGGCCTGACGGTCATCTTCATCTCGCACAAGCTGGGCGAGGTGCTGAAGGTCGCCGACGACATCACCGTCATCCGCCGCGGCACCACGGTCGGCACCGCCGACCCGAAGACGGCCACGACCAAGCAGCTCGCCGAGCTCATGGTCGGCACCGAGCTGCCCTCGCCGGAGACCCGCGAGTCCACGGTGACCACGACCCCGATGCTGAAGGTCGAGGGCCTGACGGTCGCCGAGTCCGGCACCGTCACCACCCCCGAGACCTCCGCACCGGTCCTGGGTGACTCCGACACCGACCTGCGCGAGGCCCCGGTCGCCGGCCGCCTGCTGCTCGACGACGTCGCCTTCACCATCCACAAGGGCGAGATCCTCGGCATCGCCGGCGTCGAGGGCAACGGCCAGACGGAGCTGATCGAGGCCCTCATGGGCATGATCGCCCCGGACGCGGGCGTCATCACCCTCGACGGCGCCGACATCACCAGGATGCCGGTCCGCAAGCGCCGCGAGGGCGGCATCGGCTACATCCCCGAGGACCGCCACCGGCACGGCCTGCTGCTGGAAGCCCCCCTCTGGGAGAACCGCATCCTCGGCCACGTCACCGAGAAGCCCAACTCCAAGGGCGGCATCCTCGACCCGAAGGCCGCCCGCAAGGACACCGAGCGGATCGTGCGCGAGTACGACGTCCGCACCCCCGGCATCGACGTCACCGCGGCCTCCCTCTCCGGCGGCAACCAGCAGAAGCTGATCGTCGGCCGCGAGATGAGCCACAATCCGAAGTTCCTGATCGCCGCCCACCCCACCCGCGGTGTGGACGTCGGCGCGCAGGCGCAGATCTGGGACGCCATCCGCGAGGCCCGCCGCGAGGGCCTGGCCGTGCTCCTGATCTCGGCCGACCTGGACGAGCTGATCGGCCTGTCCGACACCCTCCGGGTCATCTACCGCGGCCGCCTGGTCGCCGACGCCGACCCGGCGACGATCACCCCCGAGGAGCTCGGCACCGCCATGACCGGCGCCGCCAGCGGGCACCTCGAAGCCCATGACGACCACTCCACCGGGGTCGACGGCGACACCACGGAGGACGAGGCCCGATGAAGAAATTCGACAAGGACCGGCTGCTCCTGGCAGCCGCCGGACCGGTGCTCGCACTGGTCAGCGCCCTGGTGCTGACGATGATCGTGCTGGCCGCTTCGGGCGTGGACCCGATCGACCCGCTGCGGATCATGATCGAGCAGGCGGGTTACGAGGACATCCAGGTCCTGATCGTCAACCAGGCCGGCATCTACTTCCTGGCAGCCCTGGCCGTGGCCATCGGTTTCCGGATGAACCTCTTCAACATCGGCGTGGACGGCCAGTACCGCCTCGCCGCGATGGTCTCCGCCGTGGTCGGTGCGGCGGTCTCGCTGCCCGCCCCGCTGCACATCCTGCTGATCGTGCTCATCGCCATGGCGACCGGCGCCTTCTGGGCGGGCATCGCGGGCATCCTCAAGGCGCGCCGCGGCGTGAGCGAGGTCGTCTCCACGATCATGCTCAACGCCATCGCGACCTCTCTGATCGCCTGGCTGATCCTGCCGAAGAACCTCGGCGTGCAGCCGGCCGGCTCGAACGACCTCACGACCGGTGACATCCCGGAGTCCGGCTGGTTCCCGGCCGTCTCCCTGTCCGGCGGCGACATCTACGGCTTCACCTTCATCGCCTTCGCGCTCGGCGTCGTCTACTGGTTCGTGCTCAACCGCACCCGCTTCGGCTTCGACCTGCGCGCCTCCGGCGCCAGCGAGTCCGCCGCGCAGGCCTCCGGCGTCGAGCCCAAGAAGATGATCATGACCGCGATGCTCATCTCGGGCGCGGTCGCGGGTCTGACCGGTATGCCGCTGCTGCTCGGCGAGTCGCACACGTACAACCTGTCCTTCCCCCTGGGCGTCGGCTTCACCGGCATCACCGTGGCCCTGCTCGGGCGCAACAACCCGATCGGCATCTTCTTCTCGGCCTTCCTGATCGCCTTCATCGACAAGGCGTCCGCGGGTCTCGACACCGAGGGCTACGCCAAGGAGATCGGCACGATCATGCAGGGCCTGATCGTGATCGCGGTCGTCGTCAGCTACGAGCTCGTCCGCCGCTACGGCATCCGCCGCCAGCAGCAGAAGGTCGGCGAAGAGCTGGCCGCCGGCCACGCCCTCAAGACCGACAACAAGGAGGTCGCGGCGTGAGCACCAGCACCGTTTCCGCGACGAGCGCCGCGCCCAAGAAGGGCGGCGGACGCCGCAAGCTCACCCTCCCCTGGATCCTGCTGATCATCGCGGCCGGCCTCGCGCTGGTCTCCGTGGTCCGGCTGATCTCCGGCGCCAACGACCTGACCTCCGTCGGCCAGTTCTCCGGCGCCCTCCAGCTCGCCGTGCCGATCGCCCTCGCCGGCCTCGGCGGCCTGTGGGCCGAGCGCTCGGGCGTGGTCAACATCGGCCTCGAAGGCATGATGATCCTCGGCACCTGGTTCGGTGCCTGGGCCGGCTACCAGTGGGGCCCGTGGACCGGTGTCGTCCTCGGCATCATCGGCGGCGCCCTCGGCGGCCTGCTGCACGCGATCATCACCGTGACCTTCAACGTGAACCACATCGTCTCCGGTGTGGCGATCAACATCCTGGCCGTCGGCTTCACCCAGTACCTGTCGAACTTCACCTTCGACAAGACCCCGGGCGGCTCCTCCAAGCAGTCCCCGCGCATCGAACCGATCACCGAGATCACCGTCCCGGGGCTCTCGGACTGGCTGGCCACGCTCCAGGGCAAGCACTGGTTCCTGATCTCCGACGCCGCCGGTGCCCTCGGCGGCCTGGTCACCAACCTCTCGCTGCTGACCGTCGTCGCCGTGCTGCTGGTCCCCGCCACCTGGTGGGTGCTGTGGCGGACCGCGTTCGGTCTGCGCCTGCGCTCCTGCGGTGAGAACCCGGTCGCCGCCGAGTCCCTCGGCGTCAACGTCTACAAGTACAAGTACATCGCCGTGATCGTCTCCGGTGCGATGGCCGGCCTCGGCGGCGCGTTCCTCGCGATCGTCTCCACGGGCATCTACCAGGAGGGCCAGACCGGCGGCCGCGGCTACATCGGTCTCGCCGCGATGATCTTCGGCAACTGGATGCCGGGCGGCATGGCCCTCGGCTCGGGCCTCTTCGGCTTCACCTACAGCCTCCGCCTGCGCGGCGGTGCCGAGAACGTGCACGCGATGCTCCTGCTCATCGCGATCCTGCTCGTCCTCGCCGTCGCCTGGCAGCTGTACAAGAAGAAGTACCTCCAGGCCGGCATCGCCGCGGTCTGCTCCGCCGGGCTCTTCGTCTGGTACGCGCTCACCGACCAGGTGCCCAGCCAGTTCGTGGACGCCGCCCCGTACGTCACCACGCTGCTGGTGCTCGCCCTGTCGGCGCAGCGCCTGCGCATGCCGAAGGCGGACGGCATGCCGTACCGCAAGGGCCAGGGCAAGTGACCCCGGCTCCGGCGGTGGACTGGGAAGCCCTGCGGACGGCCGCGCGGTCCGCGATGACCCGCGCCTACGCCCCGTACTCGGGCTTCCCGGTCGGCGTGGCCGCCCTGGTCGACGACGGCCGGACGGTCACCGGCTGCAACGTCGAGAACGCCAGCTACGGCCTCGGCCTGTGCGCCGAGTGCGGCCTGGTCTCCTCCCTCCAGGCCACGGGCGGCGGCCGCCTCACCCACTTCACGTGCGTGGACGGCAAGGGCGAGATCCTCGTCCCGTGCGGCCGCTGCCGCCAGCTGCTGTACGAGTTCGGCGGCCCGGACCTGCTGGTGGAGACACCGGACGGGATCCTCCCGCTGAGCGCGATGCTGCCGCAGGCCTTCGGGCCCGACCACCTCAGACAGCCGTGACGACGGCCCTCCGCCCCACCGGGCGGAGGGCCGTCGGCCGTCTTCGAGCCGCGCTCGACCCGCACCTGAACTCCTTGAACCTCCTTGCAACCCCCTGAACTCCCTCCCCTCATCTCTATGCGCGTAGAAGGAAGTCACCTCATGGACGTCATCTCCGTCATCCGGACCAAGCGGGACCGCGGTGAGCTGAGCCCCG